>CALBGD010000099.1 GCA_937893735.1 uncultured Clostridia bacterium
GGACGAACCTGCGTCCTCGTCAACATAGGTCGGGTCGGTGTCGAGGTAATCCCCGGCTGCTTATCCGTGGGTATAGCCTCGGAAGTTGCAGCGGCGGAAGCCTCCGCAGTTGCCGGAACTGCGGCGGAGTTGTTCTGCGCATATGCCGAAAGTGTGCACAGCAGAACCGTCAGGAACACCGAAACGAACAGCGACACCGCGAATTTCAGCGCCAGCCGCTTATTCTCTTTTGTAAGCTGAAGCCGCTTTTCCACGCCAGTACCTCCGATCATTTTTTGTTCATCATATCCTTAAGCACTATCTTGAAACTCTCCTTAAACGAGGGATTTCCGCCGTTTTCGTCCTTTTTCTCGATAAGCTGGTCTTCGGATTCCTCCAGTTCATGCACCTTCTCGATCCGGCCGTTGGTGACTCCAAGGATCATGCACTTACCGCGCACGCTTACCAGCAGAAGCATTTTGTCAGGTCCGAGGTTTATCCTCTCCAGTATCTTCATATTTCTGCTGTCGCTGGTGACTACCCGCCTGTTGAGCTTCTTCATCGCCCAGAATATCAGGAATACCAGCGCAAGAACGCCCAGCAGAGCCATTATCATCTGAAAATATTCCACTGCCGCATTCCCTGCCTTTCCCGGAAGAACATACCAACACCAAAAGCCGCACCATCAAACCGGCAGGTCTGAAAAGTGCGGCGGGAATTCTGCTTCACGGAGCCTTCCGCTCCGCTGACAAGACCGCCCTGCACTCTGAGCAGCCGGTTCACAGGCACCCGTGATCAGCCGAGTACCTTCTTGACGGTCTGTAAGATTCTGTCCGGCTTAAAGGGCTTAACGATGAAGTCAAGTGCGCCGAGCTTGATAGCCTCAACGACCATTGCCTCCTGACCCATTGCGGAGCACATAACCACCTTAGCCATGGGATCCATGCCCTTGATGTCCTTGAGCGCTTCAATACCGGTCTTGTTCGGCATGGTGATATCCATGATAACGAGGTCAGGCTTCTCAGCTGCGTAAACCTCGCACGCAATAGCGCCGTCAGCAGCCTCAAGGATATTGGTGTAGCCGTTCTTTGTAAGAGCGTCCTTGATAAGCATTCTCATGAAAGCCGCGTCGTCTACCAGTAAAATCTTCTTGTCCATTGCTCAAAATTCTCCTTGAATATATAATGATTAAAATTTATTCTTTGCCCAGGCTGTCCATGAATTTGGACTTCACTATCTCAGTGATCCTGACGGCGAAGTTATCATCGATAACCACTACGTCGCCCCTTGCGATCAGGTTGCCGTTGACAACAACGTCAACCGGAGCTCCTGCCTGGCGCTCAAGCTCGATAATTGTACCCTGTGTGAACTCCAGGATATCCTTTACCTTGCGCTTTGCCGTGCCTATCTCAACGGATATCTCCAGCGGAACGCCCATCAGCAGCTTCAGGTTATCCTGCTGGTCTGCCGGCAGTCCGTAGTCCACATTGTCAAACTGGTGGAGCTGCGCGTTCTGTATATTTACCGGAGGCACAGGCGGCGGGTATGCGCCATAAGCCGCATACTGATTGGGATATGTATATCCGGGGTAGGGTGCAGGCTGTCCCTGCGGAGGATACGGATAAGCTCCGGGCATAGGCTGCTGCGGCATTGCTGCGGGAGCAGGCTGCGGCTGAGACGCTGCTGGAGCCGACGCAGGCTGTGCTGCAGGAGCAGGCGCTGGCGCAGGAGCCGCTGCCGGCGTCGCCGATGCGGCGGGAGCTGCCGCCGAGTCAGCAGGAGCTTTCGGTTCATCTCCGTGGAACTTCTCTATCATCTTGCTGGAGAGCGACTTGGCAAGGTCAACAGACATAACGGACATAAACTCACTGTTCATGATCCCATCAACGGTAAGGTTGAATGTGACAGCAACAATAGTTTCACTGGGGTCAAGCTCTGCAAGCTGGCAGAAATTCGTCTGCTCGATGACGTACGGGGTCGGGGTGGATATATCCACCGTCGTACCCAGGAGGTCGGAGAGTGCAGTAGCGGAGGCGCCCATCATCTGGTTCATTACCTCGGATACCGCGCTGATGTTCATCTCATCGAACTCAAAATCCGGAGAAACGACCAGCGGATTGCCCATGAGCTGATTAAGAATGAGCTGAACGTCGTCCTGCTTCAGCACCATCATGTTCTGTCCGGATATACCCTTGACATAAACTATCTTAACGCAGATAGCCGGCTCAAGACGGTCGTAATTAAGGTCAGCCGCCTTGACAACACTCACCTGCGGTGTAGTTATCCAGACCTTTGCGTTGAGCAGCTCAGAAACAGCCGTCGCAGCAGCGCCCATGCTTATGTTAAGTATCTCGCCTACCGCGTCGATCTCATACGAGCTGAATTCAACGTTTGCATCCTTTTCATTAGCCATTGGACATTATACCTCAATTCTCAATAAAATTATCTACCATTATAGCTTTCTTGTTGTTGTAGGTACCCATCTTTCCGGTACACCACAGCTTGTTGCCCACCTTGACGTCCACATCGCTGGTGATTTTCTTTCCAAGCGGTATAACGTCGTTGACCTGAAGGGTCAGCACCTCGTACAGGTCGAGATTTATCTCGCCGAGTACTGCGGTTATCGTGAGATCCGTTGTGCTGATGCCGTTCATAATGCTGTCGCGGCGTTCCTGCTCGCGGTTTGCGTCGAGCTTTCTTCTGGAGGCGCTGTATCTTGAAACGAACTTGTTCATTATCTCATCAAGATTTATCGCCGGAACGCACACGGAAATCACGGACTTTGCGCCATTTATCTCAACCTCAAGGGCTACGATGATTACCGTATCCTCATGGCCGATGGTCTGCACCACGCGAGAATTGGTTTCTATCCCGATGAGCTTAGGCTCGAGGTCTATGTGGCTCGCCCATGGCTCGTAAAGGAGATTAGCCATTTGGTTCATGACGTCGTTCATTATCGTGATCTCGATCTCCGTAAAGTCACGGTTGACATCGCGGAACTCTCCCCTGCCGCCGAGAAGCCTGTCTATCATCGTAAACGTGATAGTGTTGGAGATCTGCACGATGACCGTGGTCTCGCTGACTTCCTCGTTCTTTATGCCCATATCGACCATGCCCATAAGCACATAATCCGGCAGTGCGTTGTTGAATTCGCTGTACCTCTGCTCCTCGATACTTACGAGGGAAACGCGGCAGTACAGCCTGAGAAGCCCTGTGAAATATGATGAAAGAAGCCGCGCATAGTTCTCGAAGATACCGTCGAGTACCTTTATCTGCTCCTTGGTGAACTTCTTCGGAGCGCGGAAATCATAATCCTTGATCTTTTCTTCTTCCTTCTGCGACACCACCGGAGCCACTCCGGCGGCGACGTTCTTTAGCATTTCATCTATTTGTTCCTGCGTCAGGCTTTCAGCCATTTTCCAGATCCCCCCTGCAAAACTTTTTCGGATCCCATCGTTATTCTGACGCGCTGTCGGCGCCGCTGCCCGCATCACCTGCGGAGCTGTCCGCCTCTGCGCTCATCAGGAACGAATCATAATCGCCGGAAATGACCGGTCCGACCATAAGCCCGGAGCTTCCCTGATCCGGGAACTTCTCGTCCAGAGAATCAATAATGGACTGGGCATAGTCGTTGGGCACCTTTGTGGTGTTATTGCTGTGGTCACCATCCGGATCGTAATTATCCATGTCAACGCCGTAGTCATACTTCAGGATATCCTTTATGACTGCGGGGTCGGTGAGATCAACGTCGTTCTTAAGTATGACCATCTCAACGCGGCGGTTCTTCGCCATTCCTTCGATGGTGTCGTTATCTGCGATAGGCTCGGCATAGCCGCTTCCCTTCGTGCGGAACTGTTCAGTATCAAGCACCTTGCGGAAATCCATATATTTTACAACACTGACCGCACGGCCTGAGGACAGATCCCAGTCATTTACTGCGGAGACTGCCTTCGCGGTGTGGCCATTTACGGTGCAGGTCTTTATGGAATTCTTGACTGCGTTTATGCCCGGAGATATACCGTCCAGCAGGTCCTTGCCCTGCTGTGTGAGCACAGCGCTGTTGGGCTCGAAGAACACATTGTTGTCGAACCTGATATTGAGGTGAGCCGCTCCGTTCTCGACAGAAACGGAGTCAGAAAGGTCATTGTCTGAGATATACTGCGCGATATAATGATAAAGCTCGTCAGTTGTCTGCGGAAGAGTCCCCATACCGCCTGTGGACGGCTGTTCGCTTGCGGTGCCCTCGCCCTCCTCGGGAGTGGGGTTCGGGGAATCAACATATTCATTAAGATACTTGCCGTGGGACTGGAACGCCTGATATATGTACTGCCACTTTACCTCGTCTGCGGACGAAGAAGCATAAAGCAAAACGAAGAACGTCAGCAGCAGCGTTACCATGTCGCTGTACGTTGACAGCCAGTCGTTGCTGTGGTCCTCCTTTGGCTTCTTTGCGAGTTTTGCCACGGGTATCCCTCCTCAGTGCTTTAGTACTCATTTGCGCAACAAAATCATAGCATGGGCATACTTATCCCGCCATTATAATATTGTATCATAAAATCGCGGAAATTGCAAATACTTTTTGCGAATTTTATAATAGAATTTGTAAATTTTTTGATTTTTCTTACTTAGTATCTGAACGCTTCTTGGAAGCCGGCAGCATGAACTCCAGCTTTTCCTGAATATAGCGCGGGTTAGAGCCGTCCGCAATGGCGAGGACTCCCTCTTCGATAATCTGCATACACAGCAGCTCGTCCTCATGCGCGTTTGAAAGGGACATGGCAAGCGGGCTGAATAAGACATTCGCAAAAAGCGAACCATAGAACGTCGTGATAAGCGCGGTAGCCATACCTCCGGCAAGTCCGTCAGGGTTGTCGGTCATGGTGTTAAGCATGTTAACAAGACCAACCAGTGTACCCAGCATACCGAATGCCGGAAAGATACCTACGCCTCTTTCAAAGAAGGAACGTCCTGCGTCATGGCGGTCGCACATGAAGCTGATCGCGTCATCGAGCATTCCGCGGACCTTTGCTGTGTCGTTCGCGTCAACGATGAGCATGAGCGCGGACTTCATGAACTTATCCTGGCACTGGTTAGCGCTCTCCTCGAGTGCGAGCAGACCGCGTCCTCTTGCTATCTTGGCATATTCAACGATGTCGTCTATGTACTTTTCCGGCTTGTACTTCTTGGGTGTGAGCGCTATCTTGAACTTTCCGGGAACGCCCGCAAGATAGCTGATCGGATATGACGCAATAAGGCAGCCTATGGTACCGCCGACGGTGATTGCGAATGAGGAAGGATCCCAGAACCAGACGATCTGTCCGCCCTGGAAAATACCCATAATAACCATGCCAAACGCAACAACCCAACCGATAATAAGTGTAAAATTCAAAGAGAATCCCTCGCTTTTCTTAATAGCTTTCTATGCTTCCATGCAATGCTTTTATGTGAAAGGCTATGCCTTCTGCTGCGTATCCGGCTTCATACGGGATCGCCGCCGCTGCCTGTTATATTCGAGAATCTTTGACTGAAGCTCCTTCATGCTTTCACGGACGATGTATGAGTGCCCGTTTGACAGCACAATGACCGTATCGGGAGTTTCGTTGACGGTTTCTATCATCAGCTCGTTGAGCATGAATTCCTTACCATCCAGTTTAGTTAGAAAGATCATAATTACTCCAACACATATATGCTCCCCCGCCCCCGCGGACGGGGGAGATATGTCAGTTCAACTTACGTTATCTCTTGAGGGAAAGAAGCTCTTCAAGCATTGTATCAGAGGTTGTGATAACTCTGGAGTTTGCCTGATAGCCTCTCTGTGTAGTGATCATGTCGGTGAATTCCTGCGCGAGGTCAACATTGGACATCTCAAGCGCGCCGGAAACTACCTCGCCTGCGCCGTCAGAACCGCCGATGGCAAGCTTCGGGTCGCCGGAGGCAACGCTAGCCGCAAAGTTGGTTCCGCCCATAGCGGTAAGACCGTTCGGGTTATCAAATGTCGCGATATCCACACGGCCGAGGTTCAGATATCCATGAACAGCGTGATAGCCGATGATGGTGCCGTCCGTGCCGACAGTGATGTTTTCAAGGTCCTTGAAGCTCTGCTCCGCGCCCTTGCGTCCGTTGACCAGGTTGAATGTGGACAGGGACTTCGCAACTGTGGTATAGAAGCTGTCCTCGCCGCCGCCGAAGGAAACGGACGGGTTGTTCTCAAACAGCGCCTTTCTCTGACCGTTGTTCAGCGCCGCAAGACCAGTGAAGCTGTCCGCGTCAAAGGTGAACATCTTCTTTTCGCTTCCGCCCGCAGCAGCAGCTACTGCCGCGTTGATGTCTGCGAGAGCCGTTGCGTCGTCTGCGTATTCCTTATTTGTGATGGCAATTGTCAGTGTGTTGTCGTCCCACTGCGCGGTAGGAGCGTCGTAGTTGGAAACGTACTTGAACACGACCTTGTACTTGTTTGCAAACTCACCGGGCTGACTTGCGGTAGCCTTGATGTTTGAAACCAGCGGGTCAGTATTTACGAGCTTAAGAGTACCCCATGCGCCAATTGCAGTATCAAGTGAACCAGCGGGAACTTCGTACTTTGTGATGGAGAGATTCAGACCTGCAAGCTCTCCGGTCGTATCAGCAGCCTTTGCAGCGACCACGCCGTCCTTTATAGCCTGTGTGATGTCGGAAAGTCTGGTGCTGTCTGTAACTGTGATAGTCCAGGCATTTGCGCCGGAATCATAGGTTGCAGATGTTGCGGTGCCCTTTGTAAGGGTGATGTCTGCGCTGTTGTATTTGTTCGCGCTGTTGGAGTTGCTTGTTGCGAATGCGATGGAAGCATAACTTGGAGTTGTTCCTGCACCGGTTCCTGCAACATTCTTCCTGCTCTCAACGCACGCCTGGTCGAGCTTGTGCGTCCAGCTGTCCACATTAGCCTTAGCCACAACGGAATTTGTAGAAGCCGGGAGATTCTCGAACGTGAACTTCAGGGAAACATCGTCAGGAAGCGTAACGCCGCCTGCCTGAAGGCACTTGGCGATCTCGTCCTCAAACGCCTGCGCGGAATCAAACTGCTGGTCCCTGTCGAAGAACAGGTTCAGCACGCCTGCGGAGTATGTAGCGAACGGGAATTCCGACTGGTTGAACGTAACGGACATATCCGTGTAGTCGGACGGGTCGGAAACAGCGATGGTGACATCGCAGCCGTTTACGGTCTTTGTAGCGCTGGAGCAGTTGTCGTCTGTTGCGGCAATGCTTATCTTGATGGGCTGGCTGCCTGCGGGCTGGTTGTCGAAATCGCCGGAAACGCCAAGCACCTTGTAACCGGAAGCGTTAACGAGGTTGCCCTCATCGTCTATCTTGAAAATACCGGCTCTTGTATAGAGGATATTTCCCGCGCTGTCCATTACCTGGAAGAAGCCCTCGCCGTCAAGCGCCATATCGAACTGGCTGTCCGAGAATGTAAAGCCGGACTGTGTCATGTTCGGTGTGGTGGAGTTGAGCTTTACGCCGTAGCCTACCTGAACAGGGTTAGTTCCGCCGAGGGTGGTGGAAGCGCCTGTCGGGGTCTTCTTTGTCTGATAGTAGAGGTCCGCAAAGGTAACAACGTTGGTCTTGTAGCCAGTGGTGTTTACATTGGCGATGTTGTTGCCGATTACGTCCATTTTCTGCTGGTGGGTTTTCATACCGGATACACCGGTGTAAAGGGATTTAACCATTCTATTGACCTCCAGAATAAGTTGTCATTGACTTGACCGCGTCCCGGACTCATTCGCAGCCGGGACATGAATTCCACTCAGGTCCGTTCATACGATAACGGTCGAATCAATATTCGTGAACACGTTTCCATTCAGTTCGCTGTCTGAAAGGGTAGTGATCACCTTGTTGTTTTTTACGCTCACAACGAAAGCGTTTCTTCCCACAAGGACGAGAGTTTCGCTGCTGCCCTTGCCTGCTGCAAGCTCCACGCCGCGGTTGAGCCGCTCGAGCGTGCTGTCCTGATCAAGGTCTATGCTTCGCTCCTCCAGCCGCTGCATCGCGTGCTTTGAGAACTCCACGCCGCTCTTTTCATCGAGCTTCTGCTGTAAAGCCTCTGCGAAGGAACCGCCCTGCACTGCTTCCTTTGCCGTGCCTGCGGGCTGTACTGCCGTGCCGCCTGTGGTAACGCTGATCTGACTGCGGAGCGCTAAATACTCGCTTATCAGCATTTTCAAGCCTCCATGCTTTTATGTGAAATCTTCAAGGTCGGGTACATCGTCCTCGAGGTAAGCGTCTGCCCTTGCCTTTTCGGTGACTTCCTCAACATCGTCTGCTGAAGTCGCAAAGTCCGCTGAAACGTAGGCCGCCTTTTCCTCGGAATTCTCAATGACATGAGTTTCGGTGTTCTCCGTACCGTCGGAAGTGCTGGTGCTCTCAGAAGCTCCTGTGCTGTCAGAAGCACCCGTGTTCTTGTCGGCTCCGTCCGTCTTACTGGAATCTGTGGTGCCGTTTGTGCTGTCATCAGGCTCCAGAGTGGGATAAGCCACCTCCACGACATTTTCAAGCGCGTAAGCCTTGTCGTTGATGATGAGGTTTACCTTGCCGTCCTTGACCTGAATAGACGTTACCAGTCCGGAATCAAGCACAGTGCCCTTGTCGGTCTTTACCTGAACAGTCGCCGCCATGCCTATCATTGAGGAAGCCTTCGCGATATATTCGCCGAGGGTGTTCCCGCTGAGCTGGGAATCATTATCAGATGTCTTGGTATCGGATATTGCCGTTACATTGGAGATATCGAATGAAACTCCGCCTACCTTTATCGTGTAGTCGTCGCCGTTCTTCATGACGGATTCCACAACGCCCGTCTTGGTGACGAGAGTCGAACCGTCCATCTTGGAGGCTGTGACTGTCTTTCCCACGAGGTTGGAAGCGTAATTCGACTTTGAATACTCCGCTGACTGCTTGGAATAGGTCAGTGCCGAGAACTGCGCCATCTGCGAAACGAACTCGGTGTTAGATGTAGGCTCCATCGGGTCCTGATTGGTCATTTCTGCCACAAGCAGGTTCAGGAACGTATCCGAGTTGATAAGGTCCTCGTTGGCGTCCTTGAATTTGTCCTTGAACTTTTCGTAGTTGGACTGCATCTGCTCCGCCGCGGTAAGCGTATTTGAAGCGCTTGTTACTGCCATATTCTCTCCTTTCCTGCCTTACATTGAGGCAATGATCTCTGCGAAGCTCTCGCCCTCCTCATCGTCCTGATGATGATGCTCTGCCTCGCGGTAGGGATTCCTGCTGCTTCCCTGATAATCCTGCGAACGTGTTTCCTGCTGGCTCTCGCTGACTGTCTGCCAGTTTTCGAGCTGCACGCCGTTCTGCTTCAGGCTGTCCTGAATAGCCGTGCCGTGATCCTCAATTATCCTGAGCGTTCTGGAATTTTCCGCCGCAATGGATACGGAAACTGCACCGTCAGCCGTCTTGGTCATCTTGACTGTTATCCTTCCGAGATCCTCCGGCGTCAGGGTAATGCTATACTCCGTTTCGCCCTCTTTGAGTCCCTCGGTTCTCTCGATAAGCCTGTCGGCTACCTGCTGTGCCACATCGGAGGGCTTCACGATGACCTCGCTGCCGTCTGTCCGTGTGAATATCACCGGCTTGTCGGTCAGTATTCCCTGAGGCTGTGCGAGGGTCTGCGCTGCGCTTTCATCGGTCTTTTCCGTGTTCGCGGACTTTATCATGTGGAGCTCGTCGGACTTGGAAACTACCCTGCTGCGCTGTACCGTGTGCTCTGCGAACACCGGAGCTTCCTGCTGTTCCTCGGGCTGGCTGCGTTTTTCTGAAGTCCTTACTTCAAACTTTGCAGCGTCGCGCATCGGAGTTTCCTCCTGCCTGCTGTCCTGACCGGTGTAGCTGCTTTCCTGCTTCTGGGCATTGTCGGCGGGAACCGCCTGAACCTCCGCCTCCGGCTGGGCTTGTGTCTGCTTTGCCTCTGGCTGCTCAGTCTTTGTCTGGAACACCGGCTGTTCTGCCGTTGTCTCCTGCGGGACTGCGGCTGCCTCGGTCACTGCCTGAGCCGTCTCAGGAGCTGCTGTTACCGGGAGCTCTGCGGGAGCTTCCTGAACCGGAGCCTCTGCCGGTACCTCTGTGATCTCCTCAACGGGAGCCGCTGTAAGCTGTGAGAGTTCCTCCGTCTTGTCGTCAGCCTGAACTGCGGGCTGCATGAACATTGAAGCTATCTCCGTTGCCGCCTGAACTGTGACGTCCTTATCCTCGTCGTCCTCTTCGGTGTCGGTGAAATTATCGACCTTCATAAGCTCGACCAGTTCTTTAAGCACGAACTCCATGATGTCTTCCGGGATATCATCGAGCTTTATCTCGCCCTTTATGACCGCCTTTGCCATCGCTTTGTAGTCTACCTTGCCGTTCTCGTTAGTGAACCGCTTAACTATCTCAGCCTGCTTTGAGCCATCTTCGGAAGAGGCCTTGCTGACTGTACCCGGCTTTCCTATGCCGCTCAGCACACTTGAAAACTTCTCGGACTGATCCTGCGCCGCTTCCTGAGTCCTCTGCGGGATCGCCGCGTCGGAGATCATGAAATCGCTGCGGGTGTATCCGGAGCCTCCCGCGCTGAATGCTACTGCCATTTACTCACCTCCTTTGATTGTAATATCTATATCAGGGCTTCCGCCCGGATATGCTAAACTGACTGCTCCTGCGCCTTTCGTATCGACTGCCCGGAAACGAACTCCTCAATGAACTGCTCGTTTTCCTTGGTCGCCGCCGCCTTGTAGTCCTCAAGCTGTTTTTCCTCCAGCTTTTCGAGGGTGCGGACGTCCTTTGTCGCCTCAACGACTACGCCGAGCTGCTTGTTTATCTCCTCCTGCTTGCGCTGCGCGGTGAACTCACGCGCGTGTATCTCCTGCTGGAGCGTCACGATATAACGCTTGCGGACGGAAATTTCGAACGCCTGCGCGCCCTGACGGCAGACCTCTTCAAGCTCCTGACTGGACTTGGCGACCTTTCGGCTGAGCTCGTCCTTCTCTTCGTATATCCGCTGAAGGTCTGCCTGAAGCACGCGCAGGGTGTTTTTCTGCCTGTCGAGCTCCTGCTGGCGGAAATCCATCAGCTTCTGAAGTGTGAACTGGAATTTTTTCAACGAATGTCACCTCGTGAATACTCAGGCTTCATCACCGACCGCCGCGATAAGAAGCTGTATCGTTTCCTCCAGCGTGTAGGATTCCTCCACGCGCTGTATCAGGAATTGATTTATCTTGTCTATCTTCCTTATCGCCTCGTCCAGTGCAGGATTCGTGCCGTGCTTATAGGCACCGATGGAGATAAGGTCGGCGTTGTTGTTGTACAGCGACAGCAGGTTTCTGAGCTTTCCTGCCGCCTGCTTGTGCTCCGGAGTGTCTATCTCCGACATGAGTCGGCTGACGCTGGGGAGTATGTCTATCGCGGGATAGTGGTTCTGCGCCGCTATCTTACGCGAAAGGATTATGTGTCCGTCGATGATACCGCGGACTGTATCTGCTATCGGCTCGTTGGTGTCGTCGCCCTCAACGAGCACGGTGTAGATTCCCGTTATCGAACCCTCCGGGAAGTTCCCGGCGCGCTCCAGCAGCTTCGGCATCGCGCTGTAAATTGACGGCGTATAGCCTCTGGCTATCGGCGGCTCTCCGGTGGAGAGTCCCACCTCGCGAAGCGCCATGGCGTAACGCGTAAGGCTGTCCATCATCAGAAGCACGTCCTTGCCCTGCTTCATGAAATACTCCGCAATAGCCGTAGCCGTCAGCGGGCACTTGCTTCTCATCATTGCGGGCTGGTCTGAGGTCGCGACTACCAGCACGGAGCGCGCCATGCCCTCCGGACCGAGGTCGCGCTCGATGAACTCGCGCACCTCTCTGCCACGCTCGCCGACCAGTGCGATGACGTTGATATCAGCCTTGACCTTGCGGGCTATCATGCCCATCAGCGTGGACTTACCAACGCCGGAACCCGCGAAGATTCCCATACGCTGACCCTTGCCCATGGTGAGAAGTCCGTCTATCGCCTTAACGCCAAGCTCTATCTGCGATTTTATCGGCGGCCTGTCGAACGGATTCGACGGAGCGCCGGTGATGGATATGAGGTCTGAGCAGTTCGGGTCGTCGCCGCCGTCAAGCGGCATTCCTGCGGCGTCCACTATGCGCCCGATGAGCCCGGGGCCTGCCTTTACGGTAAGCTTGTCGCCGGTGGAATCCACAATGCTTCCCGGACCTATGCCCTCTATCTCGGTGTAGGGCATGAGCAGGATATTGCTCTTGTTAAAGCCCACGACCTCCGCCCGGATAAAGCTCTTCATATCCTTGGAGTATATGCGGCAGACATCGCCGATGTTGCAGGCGGGTCCGCTCGCCTCGATAGTCATTCCGACTATCTTCTCTATCTTGCCCATATAGCGGAATGTGTCATATTTTGTTATTTCATCGCGAAACGCTCCGAATTCCAGTGCCATGACTTCCTCCGCGTCAGCCCTCGTCCTCTGCGCCGTTATCATGCGGCTCTTCTGCGGAATCTGCGGGCTTCTTCTTTCTTCCTGTCGGCATTCGGAACTTTCCGCTGCCGAGCTCCTGTATCATACGAAGCTGGGTCTGTATGCCAGCGTCAACTATCTCGCTGCCGTTGTCAACGATGACCGTGCCCTCCTCAACGTCCGGCAGAAGCTCCACCTCAACATTCGGGATACCGCCGCACAGCTCCTTAAGGTACTCATAGTCCCCGGTGAGCTCCTGATTGGCGCCGTTGTCCTTGAGGGTTATCTTTATTCTGTCGCAGTTGCGGAATTCCTTCGCCGCCTTTTTTATCAGCCGGCGAATCGCTGTGCTGTCCTTTGATGTGATACTATCAAGCGTCACCTTGTTGGCTATCTCCATCACGGTGTCGTAAATCTCTTTTTCGTAGCCCGCGAAGAGCTGTTCCTTATCGGAATTTATCTTCTCCGCATAGCTGCGGGCTTCATCAAGGATATCGCGCCCGGCGGCAAGACAAGCGTCCTGACCGTCCTTTTTGCCCTGCTCAAATCCCTCGGCTTTCGCCTTGATGAACACGCTGTCGCGGTTGGTCTGCGCGTCGGAGATTATCTGTGAAGCATTGTCGTTGGCGGTGGAGATTATCGTCTCCGCCCGGCGCTTTGCCTCCAGTATGACTTCCTTGCCCTGCTCGATGCATCGGGCTTTCATGTTTTCCAGGGACTGTTCCTCCTGCCGGAGTTTAAGCTCCCTTGCGGAAAGCTCGGCGGCTTTCTGCTCCAGCTTCTTCTGCGCCTGCTGAAGGAGTTCCTCCTGAGTGGGCGCCGCGGGAGCCTCCGGAACGGGCTGTTCTGTCTGCTGTGGTGCCTGCTGCCTGCCGCGGAGGTCTATGCTGTTGGATATATCGACCCCGCCGCCAAAATAAACGGAGTTCCGTTTTAATACTGCCAAGCTCAACCCTCCGTCATGCTGTTAGTTTAAAAATCAGGCTGTCACGCCGCGTCAGGCAATGATCTCGTCGCCGCCTCCGCCGTGGGAGATGGTGATGATGCCGTCCTGCTCAAGGCGGCGTATGGTGGCAACGATGTTCTGCTGAGCAGCTTCAACGTCACGCATACGCACATTGTGCAGGTACTCGATATCTGCCTGAAGGCTCTCCCTTGCACGGGAGGAAATGTTCGAAAAGATGCACTCTGCGACCTCCTGAGTGGAGCCCTTGATAGCGATCGCAAGATCCTTCGGATCCACCTGCTTTGTGAATTCCTGTATAGCCATGGAATCCAGCGTAACGATGTCCTCGAATACGAACATCTTCTGCTTGATCTGGTCTGCAAGCTTCTGGTCCCTTGCGGACAGCTCGTCGAATATGTATTTCTCGGTCGCGCGGTCTACATTGTTCATGACCTCTGCAACATAGGAAACGCCGCCGACCTCCATGCTGTCGATATTGACGAGGTTTGCGAATTTCTTTTCGAGCGTTGCCTCCAGCGCCTTGATGACGTCAGGCGAGGCTCTGTCCATTCGCGCTATTCTCTCGACTACCTCTACGCGCTTCTCCTTGGGGAGCTCCGCCAGGATAGCCGCCGCCTGATCAACCCTCGCATAGGACAGTATCAGCGCGATAGTCTGCGGGTGCTCGTTCTGAACGATAGCAAGCAGGTTCTTATAGTCAGCCTTGCGGACGAAATCGAACGACTTCGTGCGGAGCTGCTTTGTTATCCTCTGGAGCAGCGTATTCGCCGCCTCAGCGCCGAACGCCTTTTCGAGTATCTCACGGGCGTAATCAACGCCGCCCTCTGTTACCACTTTCTGAGTAAGGCACAGCTCATAGAACTCGTTGAGGACACCCTCTACCACGTCCAGCGGCTGATATTCCAGCTTTGCCACCTCGGTGGAAAGCGCTTCTATCTCGTCGTCAGACAGATGCTTGTACACCTGTGACGCATTGTCTGCGCCCATTGCTGCCAGCACAAGAGCGATCTTCTGGTTGGCAGTAAGCTCAGAAGCAGTAGCAGCAGTAGTAGTATTTTGTGCCATTCTGATCTCCCCCTTATCTGTGCCGTCAATTGTCTCTCATCATATTCTTGATGATCTGAGCCACGATCTCCGGATTTGTCTTGGAGAAATCGCTGATCTCGCGTTTGAGAATAGTTTCGCGGGATTCCTTCGCGGCTTCTTCTGTAAGGCTTGCGATGTTGAAGTCCACTTCCTCCGGCTGTTCCTGTTCAGGCGAGGAGGACGGACCCGCGCTGCCTGCCTGCGTATTTCCGCCCTGTGCGGCGGCTGCGAGAGCTGCCTCCTGGCGGTGTCTGATCTTCTTCTTCCTGGAATGTCCCATCATAAGTGTTGCCACCAGAAGCAGTATCAGCACGATACCAAGTCCGACCACAACGTACAGCAGCGTATTGCGGAACGTATCCACGGACGGTGTGATGATCTGAAGCTGACCGTCGCCGTTTGTTCCGTTGCCGCCGTTTGCGTTGCTGAGTGCGAACGGGAGGTTATACACGGATACATAATCGACTGTGGTTCCTGCGGCGTTTGCAACTATCTCCTGAAGGGAGTCATGCTCTGCCTGGGTCATATTCGTCTGGTTTACGACAAGGCCTACGCTCAGCGAGTCGATATTGTAGCCGTCCTTTTTAATGGTCTCCTTGATATTGGAAACGCTGTACTGTATTTCTTCCTTATTATAATAATAGGTCTGACCGTCCTCAAGCCCGGTGTAGGTCGGGTAATCCGGGGAGATATCACCGTTCGCGGTGACTCCCACGATATTGCCGTCCGCGTCAAGCTGACCTGCGGAGGTTATCTTGTCCTCGTGGTTCTTTACGCCTGCGTCCGTGCCCTCGACTGGCTCGTACTGGGTAGATTCAACGTCCTTAGCGTCGTAGTTCAGGCGTGCAGTGACATTGAAAGCGTATCCGTCCTCGCCGTATATCTTCGTGAACATATCGCCGAGCCCGTCCTTCAGCACCTGAACGAACTCCTTCTCGAATTCGAGGCGCTTTCTTGCGACTTCAACGCCGGACTTGTCCTCGTTCTCGTCAGCATTGTCAAGCTCCGGGTCGATCCACTCGTAGGAATTCATCTTGTTGTCCATGATGGACACGTTCTCGGTCTTGAGCCCCTCGATACTGGAGGTCACTCCGCGGTATATAGCGCGGACCTCGTCATTAGTGAGCTCCTTGCCGTCCCTGAGCTGGAGGAACACAGCGCACTGGCTGTCGCCCTTCTTGTCGGAGATAACGTAGTTGGAGCTCTCGGGGAGCGTAAGGTTTACTGTTGCCGCCTGAACCCCGTCAAAGGAAGCGATCGTAGCGCCCAGCCTTGTTTCGAGCTGCTGGCGCTTTACCTCGCGCTTGTCCATGTCGGTGCTCCACAGGTCAACGCCGTTGTTCCAGATATCGTAGTTGGTGGTGGACTTAGGGTAGCCCTGAACCCACATCTGCATTCTCAGCGTATTTTCCTGATCGGCGGGGACGATTACGTCACCGTTTGCATTTACTGTGACCTCGGTAACGCCCAGCTCCTGTATCGCGGCGGAAATCTCCCCCGCCTCGGTGCTGGAAAGTCCCGAGAACAGCACTGCCGTGCTCTTATTGGAGTTGAGCAGTACGCACAGAACTATGATTATCGCAACGACCACTATCGGAATGGAAATAATAAGTATCTTTGCCATTTTGGACGCATCAGTCCATTTGGTCTTTACTGTCGTTACGACTGATTTCAGCTTTTCATTCATTTATTAGGACGACCTCCGAAGTTTAGTGCTGCTACACAGCCGCAGGATTAAACCTGCATATTGATGATCGTGTTGTAAGCGCTCAGCGCCTCATTCTTGACGGTAACGAGCAGCTCGACTGCGGTCGCCGCCTTGGTGATGTTCGCCTGAACCTGCGCCAGATCGTCAATATTTCCGAGCATGAGGTCGATCGCGTCGCGGTCTACCTGCTCGTTTGTTTCAACAACGCTGTCCACCATTCCGCGGAAAATATCCAGGAATGAAGCGTCCTCAACGTTTACAGCATATTTCTGGTTTGATTTGTCAGTACCCATCGGTGTCATGGGCTCCATAGGCTTCATGGTGCCGAGGATGTTCATTGCAACTATATCAGTCATTATACGTCAGTTCCTTTCAGATATCAGCCCTTGCCGATGTTGAGAGCCTTGGTCGCCATCGTCTTTATAACCTCGAACACTGCGAGATTTGCGGAGTACATATTCTCCGCCTCGGTCGCGTCGAGCTGCTCGGTGGCAACGTCTACGTTGGATTCATACACATAGCCGTACTCGTCCGCCAGCGGGTGATTCGGGGAGTAAACCGGCTCTGCCGGGGTGGGGTCGTCAACGACTGCCTTTGCCTCAACGCCGCGGTACTTGACGTAGTTCTGGAGATGAGCCTCGCCGGTCTCCAGCTTGGTGTAGAGTATCTTCTTGAACACCTTGTCCTCGCCGAAAACCACCATCTGGCGCTTGTACGCGTCCTCCGGCCTTGTGGCAACGTTGTCGGCGTTAGCGATGTTCTGTGCGATTATATCCAGTCTGAATCTCTCAGCGGTCATGCCGGAGAGCGGGGTATTGAGCGAACTCAGGAATGCCATATATTACCTCCGTCACTTAGTTGTCATGGCAGTTCTCACGCGGGAGAAGTTGCCGTTCATGGAATTTATCAGCGCGTCGTACTGTATCTGCGCCTTTGCGAGCTCCGCCTGCTGAACGTCGTTATCAACGTTGTTGCCGTCGGGCTGGTCCTCGGTGTTGCGGTCGATGAACAGCCTCTGGACGAGGTCGAGCTCAACGTCCACCGTGCCGTTGGAGCGCAGCTTGTCCCGGAGTATTCCCGCAAAGTCAAGGTATTTGCAGTTGTATTCCGGAGTGTCTGCATTGGCGATATTCTGGGAAATTATCTGCTGCTTCTGCCAGAGCACGGACAGACCCTGCTCGGTAACGCGGAAGGCATTTGTATCAAAAAGAGCCATATATGTACCTCACTGTCAGCGGAATATCTTTGCCTGAATGGCATAGTACACCGCATGGATATTCGTATTATAATTATACACCATTTCAGCTCATATTGCAACATTTTTTTTATCAGATTTTTCTTCCAAATGTAAAATTTTATTAATATTTTATGCTATTTCTAGACAAGAGGTAATCAATTATTGTGCAATCTGACAGTTTTCTACCAGTTTTTGTGAAAAACATACAAAACTCACATTGTATTTTCTCTATTATGTACTATGGTAAGAAGTACATCAAACAGTTTTTTACAGAATTATCTGACATTACGCGCGGTCCGCTGACATCTTCCAAAAGCCTGTTTAAGCGAAAACACCCGGCTCTGCAAAGGAACCGGGTGTTCTCTATATATTGGGGGAAGGTTGGTTATCGAATCATGCCACTTCTATAAAATCTGTTGTTGAATCATCAGCTTCATACACCAGATTATCCGCGAGAAGCTTCTCTGCCTCAGCGCTGTATTCCTCAGGGACAGTGAATATATTGGAATTCGAGCTGTCGTCCGTGCCATCAACGTACTCCTGCCAGCTTGAAGCGCTGCACAGCACTATCAGGTATCCGTCTCTGTTGTAGGATTCGCTGCCGCTGACATCTAACAGCTTCTTAAGCTCCGGGGAATATGTGGGTACCCTGCCATAAGATATTCCCATGTGGTAATCGTCATCGTCCACATATCCGCTGCCATAGGACCGTTCGAGGTAGGTTTCATAGGGTATTCCCTCAGACTGAGCCAGCATCTTTGAAATATCAAAGCTGCTGTTGTTCTGCTTTACTATGAAGGCAGTCCCGTAGTTCTCCGGAACAAACTGCGCCCACAGGTCTATGCCCCATTCACTCAGCAGGGAAACGGTGTTTTCCATCCAGTCATATATCTTCAGATATTCCCATTCATAACCCTGAGATCCTTTATTACCCTGATTGAGCATGGTGATTTTAAGGTCGTCGCTCTTCCAGGAATCCTGCCCCCGAACAAAGTCAACGGACACCTTCTGACTGTCCTGCCAGTATGCTTCAAGGAACGCGTCAATATCAGCATTATGGGCTATTTCACTGCCTCCGGCGAACTGTATCGTTTCTATCTTAAAGCCGTCCTTCGCATAACCGCTGATATTTCCACACTTGTTCTTGAACCATGCTTCCGGCGTAAGCACCTGCCTGCGCACGTCATTGAACATTTCCTCCGTAACATTGTAGAATCTTTCGATCGTTCTGCCGTCCTTCAGCGTGTACTGAATATATACCGAGTATTTCTTATCTCCGGTGTCGACCGGATATTTCGGGATCTCATCATGGATATGATTTGCAAGCTCCAGCAGGTCGTCATCGCCGCTGTCTGCGTAGAAGCCAAAATAGTTGTACTCTCCGACTAAGTTATCGCCGTTAGTATAGGTCACTTCAACCAGCTTTACCTCAGACGGAGCCGGAACGAAATTAGCCGCCCCGAAGCCGTTGGACAGGTTCAGCAGGACGCATATCAGCACGCTTGCACCGAGGGTGCCAGCCCATTTTGCGGCGGTCAGGTAGAATTTCCGGAAGCCGCGCCCGCTTATCAGGTCCATGATGATATACATGATGAACGTTGCTATGACCGTTCCGATTATGATTCCGGAAACGTCCGGGGTGTAGGAATAATAGTCCTCATAATTCCCGCGGAGTATCGAAACGACCGTGCAGCCGACCGTAACAGTAACCGCGAATATCACAACGCCGGGGATAACAAGCCCCATTCCCTTGTAGACGTAGGGCATTCCAACGCGCTCCGCACGGCGGTATTTTATCAGGAAGTACGCCCCCGCAATGCAGGCAAGCGTCACCATCAGGGCGGGTATGCCATACTCCGGGCGGAATATCGGAGCAATATCGCTTATATTTTCCACATGGTCGTTCGTTGCTATGGAATAGAACGTCATGATTATCATTCCAAGCGGAGAGGAAGCGGTCATGGGATACAGCGAGCCCGCCGTCATGCCCCACGCGCTTGTTTCCACAACGCTGCCGTAAACGCCGCTTTCAATGAGGGAAAGCCCCATGCAGTGTATCATCGGAATAGCGAAATTCACAAGTATCGGATAAATGCACGCCTCTGCCATTCTGCCGCAGAACGAGAGCATTAGCAGGGTCAGCGCGACCTCCATAATGCAGGCGAAAAGCCCTGTGAACGCCGCCGGAATTATCATATCCAGCACATCTGCCGATGCAGTAAATTGAGACTTGTCGCAGAACTGGAACAGTATAACTCCGAGTAATATTGAAACAAGGTGCGGGAGAATGTTCACAGTGAACACCGCCGCGAAATCTCCGAAGAACCTCGTTTCATGGCTCACTGGAAGCGAGTAGTCCATATCAACAATGCTCTTGTTGTAGAGGTACCGGAAGCTCTTCACCGTTGTCACGAACGTGAACACGAACATTCCCATAAGGCAGAGGACGCCGATAACAGAAGCCGTTATCGTAAGCGACTCCCACAGTCTGAGGTCGCGGCCTGCCGCCTCGTACGCGATATATTCAGCGGTATTCGGATCATAATCCTGCGCCGCCACTATGTCCCAGAGCTGGGCGTTCCTTACGAATGCCTGACACATCGGTATGAATATCCCGGCGACAAGCGGATAGCTGAGCACGCCGAAAATAATGCTCATAATGAGCTGAGGTCTGAGGTTCCTGAGCTTGTTGCGGTAGTACGGCAGGAACTTGTAGAATGCGCCGTTAGCCGAGCTTTGAGCTGTCATAGCCTAACCCCTCCATTTCGTAGATGAATATTTCCTCAAGGGAGAGCGGGATCTCGTCGTATAACTTCGGCGAGTGCTTCTCCACCGCCGCGCGTATCTTCTCGCGGTCTCCCCTTGCGATGATGTGGAGTACGCTGCCGTTCTCCTCAACGTGCAGGATATCCACTCCGTCGGATTCAAGCTGCTCCTTTGTGACTGGCTGCTCGAATGAGGTCTGTATCTTGAACACGCTTCCCTTTACGCTGTCGAGCTCGCGGTCAAACACGACCTTTCCCGCATGGAGAAGTCCCACGCGGTCGCAGAACTCGTCTATCTCGCCGAGATTGTGGGAGCTGAATATTACTGTGAGTTTAGCGTCCATCATGGCGTCTATCAGCATCTGCTTCACGATTATGCGCATGGTGGGGTCAAGTCCGTCGAAAGCCTCGTCAAGGAACAGGTAGGGAGTTCTGCACGCTATGCCGCATATCACCGCCGCCTGCCGCTTCATGCCCTTTGAGAACGTGCTCAGCCGCTTTTTCAGCGGAAGCTTCAGCGTGGAATACAGCTTCTCCCAGAGCTCCTCCGAAAAGCTGCTGTAAAAGCTCTTGTAGTACTGCTTCATCTCCGTGAGGGTCATTCCGTTGAACTGCACCGTTTCATCGTTGATGAAGAACACGCGCTCCTTCAGCCGCGCGTTGTCGTAGACCGGCTGGCCGTCTATCAGCACCTCGCCGCTGCTCAGCCGGTAGATTCCGGCTAGCGCACGCATAAGCGTGGATTTTCCCGCGCCGTTGGAGCCGAGAAGCCCGTAGGCGCAGCCCTCCGGGATAGTCAGGGTCACGCCGTCAAGGGCGTTCCTGTCGTCGAAGCGCATTACCGCATTCTTAACCTCGATCATATATCATCACCGTTCCTTCCCCATATTTTTTCCGTGAGCGCTTCTATCTCCGCGCGGGAAATACCTGCCCTGAGAGCGCACTCCATCTCCTGCTCCGTCCGGCGGAGCGCCTCCTGCTTCAACGCGCCTGCGGCGCTGTCCTCGGGTGAAACGTAGCTCCCTTTGGCGGGAATGGAGTATATCAGCCCTGCCTGCTCAAGCTGCGCGTAGGATTTCTGCACCGTGTTCGGGTTTATGCCGAACTGCTTTGCCACCTCGCGGACCGCCGGCAGGCGCTCGTCCGGCTTCATCTCCCCGGAGGATATCAGCCGGGCTATCCCATTGTAGAGCTGCTCGTAGATGGGCAGCTTGCCCTCCAGCCTTATATTGAGCATTTCCTGACCTCCTTTCGAGTGTGTCAGTTGTATCAACTGTATTATCTGTGTTGGTACAGTTATTATAACACATACATTTCCTTTTGTCAATAGTCACGGGTAATTTATTTCGTGTTTTCTGCAAAAAAATGGAGGGCATGACCCTCCGGGATTTAATTCTTAATTCGGAATTTCGGTGCCGCTTCGCGGCGGATTTTATTTTTTTGAGCGGATTTCCTCTTGAATAAAAACGTAGGGGAGGGGCTTGCCCCTCCCGCACTTTATTGCGCGGCGTCCTTGCCGCGCTTTATATAAGTTTCTTTACATCTAGTTTTCAGATTTCCTAACTTCTTGTTGTCAAGTTTCTTGACTTCTTGTTGTCAGGTTTCTTGACTTCTTGTTTTCAAGTTTCTTAACTTCTTACTATTAAACCAGAGTAAATAAAACCAAAGATAATAAACCAAAGTCAGTAAAAACCGGCGGACGGACTCAGAAAAATCTTTTCAGTATTTTGCAGTCCGCTTCGCACTATCATTTACCAAAAGGGAGCTGATACTCCGAGAACCTCCAGCCGGACGGCGTTTTAACGGATGTGAGGGTGTATTCCTTTTCGGAGACCTTCCCCTCCTCGTGCTCGAATTTCGATACCGCCTTGTAGACTGCCGTGTCCTCCGTAAGCTCCGCAAGGGAATAATCCGTGCTGATGTAGCCTATTCCGCCGAAGAACTCCAGACAGTACAGCCTGCCGGAATCGTCCTCCATCAGGTTGTCAGAGCCGGAAAGCAGCGTTTCGAGAAGCTCACCCGTGAAATACCTGCCGAGCGCGGCGTTGAGCTTTATCCGCGTATTCAGCCGCTCATCGGTCATGGGATAGAAATTCCCACGGTCGGAGGTCAGCGGCTGAGCACTTCCATCGAACTTTGAAAGCCCGCAGGCGGCACAGTAGATGTCGTTGGCCTGCGCCATGATGTCCTCCGGGGACTGATCCGGCGTGAAGCCGGAAAGGCTCCTGTCCTCCGGCAGAAGCGCATAGCCGAAGTTCCCCTGACGGTAGACGCGGCTTCCGTCCGCGCTCACCCAGAACGCGCAGATAAAGCTGAGCGTCCCCTCGTCCTCATCGTAGCAGGACACGCACAGGCACTCGTTTTCGTCTATGTCGATGCGCTCGCCGGTATCCCGGAAAATGTATACCCGCCCGGTATCCGGCAGGCCGAGGTACTCATTGCCGAGACCCTCCAGCACGGAAACGGGGTTCACCGCAGGAGCTTCCACTGTAACAGGCTCCGGAGCGCCGGAAAGCATGGCGACCTCCTCAGACGTGAATGCCTCCGCAGATGGCTCAGGTTCGGGCTGAGTGACCTCCGCAGTGCGCTGGGTGAACGCGGGCTGCTCGGTTATACCGCCGCTCATATCCGCGGCGCAGCCCGAAAGCATGACTGCCGCCAGCATACAGACTGCCGCGCTGAATTTCCTCATAAAATCCCCCCTGACAGCAAAATGCGGCAATGCCTACGCACCACCGCACTGTTCGCAGTAATAAACGCCCGGTATAGCTTACAGCTCCTCAGCCGATTCGGGAGCCTTCTCCTCCTCGACCATATCGCTGTCGGTCTTCTTTATCTCTTCCTTGGCGGGAGCCTCCTCCGGCTCAGCCTTTGCGGAATCGGTTATATCCTCGTCCTCGTCAAAGTCGAAATCAGCGTCGTCGCTGTCCCATGCTTCGTCCCAGTCATCATAGTAGTCCTCGTCGTTTTCCTTCTCGAGCTTCTTCTTTGTGATGATGGTGGCAGCAGCAACGCCGCCTGCGATAGCGAGCAGTCCGACAAGAGCAATACCTAAACCCTTCATGACAATACCTCCATATAGCTTTGAACATGATGCCGTGCAGAACACGGCAGTATATTTTTTCCTCGTACTGTATAGTATATACCCATTTCGGTATTTTTTCAAGTGTTGTCAAAGAAATTAGTCAGATGTGCCAAAAAAATTATATGTTTCCTGTCAGATTCATCAAAACCGAAATAGCGGCTATCGGGGCCGTCTCACAGCGAAGTATCCTCTTTCCGAGGGAAGCACATACGAATCCTGCTTCGACCAGCCGCTCGGCTTCCTCCGGGGCGAAGCCGCCCTCGCTGCCGATGACGATATCCACATTGCCGGAGTACTCCGCGACAGCCTCGCGCAGAGGGACATCGGCGCACTCATAGAATAATATGCGGGTATCCTGCGGGGATATGACCTGCGTAAGCTGCGAAAATTCGAGCGTTTCTCCCACGGTCGGGATAACTCCCCTGCCGCACTGCTTTGCGGCCTCGTAGGCTATGCGCTGCCAGCGCTCGCACTTCTTGGCGAGCTGCTTCTTATCCGGGCGGGAAATGCACCGCTTCGACAGGAAGGGTATCACCTCGCAGGCGCCGCACTCAACGGCTTTCTGCACGATGAACTCCATCTTGTCGCCCTTGGGCATCGCCTGAAACAGCCGCACATGGATATTCGGCTCAGCCTGATTCGGGGAGCTTTCAAGCACCCTGAACACGCACTCCCCCGAGGAGCTTTCCAGCTCCGCGAGGTAATCGGTGCCCTTTCCGTCGCATATCACCGCGATGTCACCGGGCTTCATTCTGAGCACCTGCGCAACGTGCTTTGAGTCCTCCGGGTCGAGTACCGCAGTGGTCTCCGATATATTCTCCGTGAAAAATCTGGGATAGCGCCAGCGCTCTATTTTTTCCTGTTCCATAGTATCTCCTGTCAGTTCCATTCCGTGCCGCTGAAAAGCTTCTCCACGCCCTGACGGAGCAGGGCGCTTTTCGGGGACTCCAGCTTCGGGTCTACCCGCAGAAGCTCCTCGGCGAGCTTTTCCACCTGCTCCAGCACCTCCGCGTCGTCAGCGATATCCGCGACTTTAAGCGGCGGAAGCCCGTGCTGCTCCCTGCCAAAGAAATTTCCCGGCCCACGGAGCTGCAAATCCTCCCGCGCCAGCTCAAAGCCGTCAGTCGTCCGCACCATCGCTTCGGTGCGGGCTTTCGTGTATTCGCTGCGGCTGTCCGACATGAGTATGCACCAGCTCTGCTCGCTACCCCTGCCTACGCGTCCCCGGAGCTGATGGAGCTGCGAAAGCCCGAACTGCTCCGCGTTTTCGATGAGCATTACCACCGCGTTTGGCACGTCTATTCCTACCTCAATGACCGTGGTGGAGACCAGAAGCTTCAGCCGGTTTTCCTTGAACTCGGTCATGACGCGCTCCTTTTCGGACTGCTTAAGCTTTCCGTACAGCAGCCCGGTGGGGATATCCCGGAATTCGCCGTTCACAAGCCGGTCATAGTACTCGATGGCTCCCGCTTTCTCGCTCTCCCCGGAGGATTCCACCAGCGGGCAGACGATATACGCCTGCTTTCCCGCCGCGATATGCTTCCTTATGAAGCTGTAAACCCGCTGTCGGTAGCTGCTGTCCACCGCATAGGTCTTTATCGGGATTCGTCCCTTTGGCATTTCGTCAAGCACGGAAACGTCAAGGTCGCCGTAGATTATCAGCGCGAGGGTGCGGGGGATAGGGGTCGCCGACATCGCCATTATGTGCGGAGCCACTCCCTTCTCCGCGAGGGCTCCCCGCTGGGCAACGCCGAAGCGGTGCTGCTCGTCCACTATGACAAGCCCGGTGTTCTTCATTGCGGAGGACTTCTGTATAAGCGCCTGAGTGCCTATCAGCACGTCAACACCGCCCTCCTGAGAGCGTTTGCGGACATCGGCTTTCTCCTTTGGCGTAAGGCTGCCGGAAAGGAGCTCCACCCGCACGCCCAGCGGCTCCAGAAGCTCCCGGAATGTCTTTGCGTGCTGCTGCGCCAGCACCTCGGTGGGAGCCATCACCAGCGTGCCGAAGCCGTTTTTGTGGCAGAAGTACGCCGCAGCCGCCGCAACCAGCGTTTTGCCGCTGCCAACATCGCCCTGAATCAGCCGGTTCATCGGGTGCGGCTTCTGCATATCACGGAAGCAGTCCTCAGCCGCTTTCCTCTGGGCGTTTGTAGGAGTGAACGGCAGGCTGTCCCACAGCTCGCTTATATCCACGTTACGCATTACCGCGCCGGATCCCTCCCGCCCGCGGCTCTTCATCATGGAAAGCCCCAGCTTCAGCAGGATAAGCTCCTCGAACACCAGACGGCGCCGTGCCTCGGTATACTCCGCGCGGCTCTTCGGGAAGTGTATCTGCTTCACCGCCTGCTCACGGGAGAGCAGCCCGAAGCGCTTTACGAGCCCCTCCGGCAGGGTTTCCGGGAAATTCAGCATGGAAAGCGCAGACCTCACGTTCGCGGAGACCATGTTGTTCGTGAGCCCGGCGGTCAGCGGGTATTTCGGCATAAGTCCGCCGGAATCCACGTCCACAAAAAGCGGAGAGCCTATCTGCTTTCTTACCAGGTCGCCGGTTATCTTTCCGTAGAAAAGGTACTCCCGCCCGCGATCCAGCTTGGCAAAGGTGAATTTCGCGTTGAAGAACACCGCCGTAATATTTCCGGTGCCGTCCGAAAGCTCCGCCTTGAACAGAGCCATTCGCGCGTACTCGTTGAACGGGGATTTTTTCTCCTTTACAAATGCGCGAAAGGCGCAGACCTCTCCGATCTGCACCTCGCTTATAGGCTTTGGTTCCGTGAAATCAACGTAATCCCGCGGGTAGAATTCCGCGAGCTGGTCAACGGTCTCCACGCCGAGCTTCTTGTAGAGCTTCGCACGCTTCTCGCCGACCCCTTTGAGGTAGGTTATCTCCATTATTCAACAGAAATGATGTAATAGTATACGGGCTGTCCGCCGTTCACCAGATTGATGTCTATGCTGTCGCTTATTCTCGCGCGGAGCTGCTCGTAAGCAGCGTTCGCCGCCTCGTCCGTCACATCGGAGCCGTAGATAACGGTAACGTAGCTGCTGGAGCCGCTTATCAGGCGCTTTGTGAGCTTCGTGAGAGCCTTGGTCACGTCCTTTTCGGTGAAAACGATCTTTCCGTTGTCCATCGCGAGGATCTCGCCCTGCTTTATCTTGTGGCCGTCATACTCGCTGTCGCGCACCGCAAAGGTTATCTGACCGCTCTGCACCCTGCCGAGCGCGTCTGTCATATTGCTGCGGTTGGTGACGAAATCAGCGCCCGGGTCGAAGTTCATCAGCGCGGAAATTCCCTGCGGGATAGTGCGGGACTGGAGCACGCACACGTTCCTGTCTGCGAGGGAAACTGCCTGCTCCGCCGCCATGATGATGTTCTTGTTGTTCGGCAAGACGAAAACGTTATGCGCCGGGGTCTGGCCTATCGCCTCGAGGATATCCTCGGTGGAGGGGTTCATGGTCTGACCGCCGCGCACTATGCTGTCGGCACCGAGGTCGCGGAAAAGCGCCTCAACGCCCGCGCCGGCCGCAACAGCCACGAATCCGAAGTCCTTCTCAGGCTTTACGGGAACCTTGCGGTTCTGCTGGACAGCCTCGTCAGCCTTTACGATGTTGTGGTGCTGCTCGCGCATATTCTCTATCTTCATCTTGGTGAGCTCGCCGAACTTTATGCCCTCCTCGATAGCCTTTCCGGGGTGGTTGGAGTGAACGTGCACCTTGATGATGTCGTCGTCGTCAACTACGACAACGCAGTCGCCTATCGTCTCAAGGAATGCGCGAAGAGCCGTGGCGTCCTTTGCGCCCGCCTTCTTGTTGACGATGTACTCGGTGCAGTACGCGTAGTGTATGTCCTCCTGCACTGCGCCCGCAGCCGCTACCGCCGCCGGAGCCGCAGGCTTGGTCTCGCTCTCGGAGCGAATGACCGCGCCGCCGGAAATCACCTGCTGCATTCCCTCGAGGATAACGAGGAGTCCCTTGCCGCCTGCGTCCACAACGCCCGCCTTTTTCAGCGCGGGGAGGAGCTCAGGGGTCTTTTCAAGGCTCTTTTCGCCCTCGGCGATGAACGCCGCGAGGAATTCCGCCACATCGCCGCCCTCGGCCGCTGAATCCTTGGTGTTCTCCCATGCTTCGCGGACAACGGTGAGTATGGTGCCCTCGGTGGGCTTCATGACGGACTTGTATGCTGCGTCAACGCCCAGCTTGAACGAATCCGACAGCAGCTTTGCGTCCGCCTCTTCCTTTCCGGCGAGACCCTTTGACAGCCCCCGGAATATCAGCGACAGAATAACGCCGGAGTTTCCCCTTGCGCCGCGCAGCATTGCGCCCGCAGTGAGCTTTGCGGCTTCTCCTGCGGTAATGCCGTCGTTCGCCGCCTTTAGTTCAGCCAGCGCGTTGCCAATTGTCATGGACATATTCGTTCCGGTATCTCCGTCCGGCACCGGGAACACGTTCAGCTCGTCCACCGCAAGGCGGTTGTTGGAGATGTTGTTTGCTCCCGATATGACAGCGTCCCGGAACATTTTTCCTGTAAGTGTCATTTTATGTGATATCCCTTCCTGTTTTTAGATGTTACCTTATGTCTTTATCTCGTCAACATAGACGTTCACGCGTTCAACGGAAATGCCTGTGCTTTCTTCCATGACGTACTTCACCTTGTTGATGATGCTTTTTACTATCGTGCCGACATTCACGCCGTAAAGCACGGTGATGTGCAGGTCTACGACCAGCTTATCCTTGCCCGTGCGGACGCTTATGCCGCGCTCGAAGCTCTTTTTCTTCACAAAAGGCAGTGCCGCGAGGATCGTCTGCTTTGCACTGCTTATATTCATCTGCACCACGCCGAAGCAGGAGGTCACAGTGCTGCCTATCAGCGCCGTGAAATATTCCTGCGAAATGGTGATAGTGCCGATATTGTTCTGGACTTTTATCATAGTACCTCCTGTTATAATATATTTACCGGTAAAACCCTACAAGCCACGCAGGGATA
>CALBGD010000100.1 GCA_937893735.1 uncultured Clostridia bacterium
CGCTTGTTCCGGTGAAGGTGAACTCCACACCGCTTGCGGAAAGCGCCAGCCAGCGGATACCCTCCGCTTCGCCGGTTCTGCCGATGAGCTTGACGTTCTGCTCGTCCGCGGGGAAGTTCTTTTCTGTAAGCTCCATGCTGTTGTCCTCCGATGTGTTGGTGGTTTCAGAAGTCCCTGCGGCGGGTGTGTCAGGCTTCTGTATATTTGAGCAGCCAGTAAATGCCATCACAATGGCTGTAAACAGGCTGACCAGCGACTTTGATAAATTCATCATTGATTTCTCCTGATAAACGAAAGACCGTCCGGCGCGGCGCTGTGCCGAGGGGACGGTCTTGATTGTTTGTTAAGCGGTCAATTAAACACCGAACTTGATGGTGCTTACCTTAACGCCAGGGCCCATTGTGGAAGAAACTGTGCAGCTCTTGATATACTGACCCTTTGCAGCAGCCGGCTTAGCCTTAGCAACTGCGTCCATAAGTGCGTTGAAGTTCTGCTCGAGCTTCTCTGCGCCGAAGGAAGCCTTACCGATCGGGCAGTGAATGATGTTTGCCTTGTCGAGACGATACTCGATCTTACCAGCCTTAGCGTCCTGAACAGCCTTAGCTACGTCAGGGGTAACTGTACCAGCCTTGGGGTTAGGCATAAGGCCTCTCGGACCGAGAACCTTACCGAGTCTACCAACAACGCCCATCATGTCAGGTGTTGCGATAACGACCTCGAAGTCCATCCAGCCGCCGTTGATCTTAGCAACGGTGTCGTTGTCTGCGATGTAATCTGCGCCAGCGTCCTTAGCAGCCTGCTCCTTGTCAGCCTTGCAGAATACGAGGGTTCTAACCTTCTTACCGGTACCGTTCGGGAGAACTACGGCGCCTCTAACCTGCTGGTCAGCGTGACGGGAGTCAACGCCCAGACGAACGTGAAGCTCAACAGTCTCATCGAACTTAGCCTTAGCGGTCTTGCATACTAAATCGAAAGCCTCAGAGGACTCGTAAACCTTAGCGGACTCAACGAGCTTTGTGCTTTCTACATACTTCTTTCCGTGTTTCATTAAAAAATCCTCCTTGTGGTCAAGCGGAATTGATCCTCCCACTGAACTGAATTGTTGATTAGTAGTGTGACGGGGTTATCAGTCAACGACCTCAACGCCCATGGAACGTGCAGTACCAGCGATCATAGACATAGCTGTGTCGATGTTTGCCGCATTCAGGTCAGGCATCTTGGTCTCAGCGATCTCCTTAACCTGAGCCTTGGTGATCTTTGCAACCTTGGTCTTGTTAGGAACGCCGGAACCGCTCTCGATCTTGCAAGCCTTCTTGATGAGTACGCTTGCGGGAGGGGTCTTTGTAATGAATGTGAAGCTCTTATCAGCGTAAACTGTGATAACAACCGGGATTATGAGACCAGCCTTATCCTTTGTACGCTCGTTGAACTCCTTGGTGAATGCCATGATATTAACGCCGTGCTGACCCAGAGCAGGACCAACAGGGGGCGCAGGTGTAGCCTTGCCGGCCGGGATCTGTAACTTAATAAATCCTGTTACCTTCTGTGCCATGATTTTTATTCCTCCATAAAAAACTTGAAGTGTGTTCTGCGCTTAATGCGTCAGATCTTGACGATAGCTGAAAGCTCAAGTGTAGCGGGAGTGGATCTTCCGAACATGGAAACATCAACGTCTGCGGTCATGCGCTCAACGTCAACGCTCTTGACCACGCCCTCAAAGCCCTCAAGAGGACCGGACTTGATGCTGACTCTGTCGCCGGGATCGAAGGAAACTGTGGTCTCCTTCGTGGTGATTCCGAGGTTCTTTACCTCGTCTTCGCTCAGTGGAGTAGGCTGGGATCCGGGACCTACGAAACCAGTAACGCCTCTTGTGTTGCGGCAGATGTACCATGACTCGTTAGTAACGATCATCTTAACAAACACATAGCCCGGGAACAGCTTTTCATCTACCAGCTCAGTCTCGCCGTTTTCCTTTGTCCTTGTCTGCTTTTCGACGGGGACGAAAACGTCTTCGATGAGGTTCTGGAAATTTCTGTTCTCAACGACCTTCTTTATGTCGTTAGCGACCTTGTTCTCGTAACCTGAATATGTGTGGAGAATGTACCACTTTGCCTCTGTGTCAGCCATATTTACCCCCTTGAACCTGTCAGCCCAGTATCAGCCTGTTAATGAACGCGAAGAGAGAATCAATGCCGAATACGAACAGACCAGCCGCCAGACATACAACGATAACAACGATGGTGTTGTTTGTCGTGCTCTTGGGGGTGGGCCATACGACCTTCTTGAACTCGGACTTAGCGTCCTTGAAAAACTTGACGAACTTATTGGGCTTCTTAGCGGACGCAGCCTTTTTGGACTTGTCCTTATCCTTTGACTTTCTGGAGTCTGCGCTTTCTTTCACATCGGAAATATCGGGAGTTTCTTTGCCAACGCTCTTCTTTTCGATATCGTTTGCCATTTTACTCCTCCTGATTACTTGGTTTCCTTGTGAAGAGTATGCTTTTTGCAGAAGCGGCAGTACTTGTTCATCTCAAGTCTGTCAGGATCATTCTTCTTGTTCTTCATGGTGTTGTAGTTGCGCTGCTTGCATTCTGTACACGCCAGTGTAATTTTAACTCTCACTTTCGGCACCTCCTATTTTCTTGCCCTTTCAGGCATTATTGCCTCCCTCGGCCGCGGAATTGCGGTTTTAAACGTGGGAACATCTTTTGTGCCGCTTAAAAACAGGCACAAAAAAATAGACCCCATTCGAGGTAACAATATTATATCACAAATACATCAGCTTGTCAAGCATTATTTTATAATTTTCCGCTGTGTTGACAAAAAAACGCTTTTGTAGTACAATATTTTATATTAATGCTGATAACTACTAATGAGGTATACTTTATGATAAGAATAGGCACAGGCTATGACGTTCACCGTCTTGTACCGGAAAGAAAGCTGATTCTATGTGGAGTTGATATCCCCTCGGAGCTCGGACTTCTCGGTCACTCCGACGCGGACGTTGCAGTCCACGCGCTGATGGACGCAATACTCGGGGCGCTGGCGCTCGGAGATATAGGAAAGCTCTTCCCGGACAGCGACCCGCAATATAAGGGCGCCAACAGCATGAAACTGCTGTCTCGCGTCATCTTCCTGATGGAAGAGCGCAGATTCGCCCTTGGGAATCTCGACCTCACGATAATTGCGGAGCGCCCGAAGCTCGCGAAGCATATCCCCGCCATGCGCGAAAGCCTTGCAGCGGCATTCCGCTGCGATATTTCGCAGGTCAGCGTAAAGGCCACCACAGAAGAGGGACTAGGGCTCGCGGGAGCCGGGATAGGCGCTCAGTCGGCTGTGCTGCTGGTTTCCGCAGAATGATTCACGAAAGGCATACAAATGACCGAGATAACCGTATCTAAAAATGACGCCGGGCAGCGCGCCGACCGATTTCTTACAAAAGCGTACCCTAATCTGTCGCTCCCGCTGATATGCAAGCTCATGCGGAAAAAGCGCATAAAGCTCAACGGAGCCCGCACCGAGCCCAACGCAAAACTCTGCGAGGGGGACGTGTTCCGGTTTTACCTCAGCGATGAACTGCTCGACACCGGCGGCAGGACAAAGGCGGCGGATTTCCGCAGCGTACCGCCGGAGCTCAACATTATATACGAGGACGAAAATATCCTGCTGTGCGACAAACCAGTCGGAATGGTCGTCCACGAGGATAACGACAACACCTCCGACACGCTTATAAACCGCATAAAATGCTATCTCTGGAAGAACGGAGAGTACGACCCGGAAAATGAGCAGAGCTTCGTCCCGGCGCTGTGCAACCGAATCGACCGCAACACCGGCGGGATCGTCATCGCCGCCAAAAACGCGGAATCCCTGCGGGTGCTCAACCAGAAGATCCGCAACCGGGAGCTTGTCAAGCTGTACCTCTGTATGGTTCAGGGGATTCTGCCGAAAAAGCAGGACACCATGACCGCCTATCTTGAGAAGCTCCCGGACGAAAACCGCGTTATCGTCTCCGACCGGAAAACTCCGTCAAACCGCACCATAATGACGAAATACCGCGTTCTGGAGGAATCCTCCGGGCAGAGCCTTGTGGAAGTTGACCTGCACACCGGGCGCACCCACCAGATACGCGCGCATTTCGCGCACATAGGTCATCCGCTGCTCGGGGACGGAAAATACGGGAACAACAAAATCAACAAGGAAGCCGGATTCGACGGGCAGGCGCTTTATTCCTACAAGCTGACCTTTGGATTCACGACCCCGGCGGGCTGCCTGGAGTACCTCAATCACCGGGAATTCTCCGTGAGATCGCCGGAAAATATATGGTTCGTGAAGAAATTTCATGAGCATTCAAAATAGTTTGGTTGGGCAAAATGCACAAAAAAGCTCCGTGAATTTTTAAAAAATCCTGTCATTAATTTTCCGCAAACATCTTGATAAAATCGCGGATTTTTTGTATAATGTATATGTAATGATATGCACTTGTGGCGTATCAGATATGCTTCGGTAACGGAGCAAATAAAATTCTCAGGAGGAATATTCCAATGGCAGATGTTAAAGTTGCAATTAACGGCTTCGGCCGTATCGGACGCCTTGCGTTCAGACAGATGTTCGGTGCTAAGGGCTACGATGTAGTAGCTATCAACGACCTGACCAAGCCCTCTATGC
>CALBGD010000101.1 GCA_937893735.1 uncultured Clostridia bacterium
GAGAAATCCTCGTAAATCCTGCCCTCGGCGGCGACCCAGTTCCCGAGAATGAACCTGTCGTAGAACACCCCGGTGAACTCCGTTTTGAGCGACCGGACGTATTCCTCCGGCAGAAACGTGTTGTCGTCCAGCGTGAATTTCAGGTCGAGAAGCTCCAGCGCGCCGTTATCGAGGTAGTTCCGCTTAAGCCAGTGCCCGGGGTTGTCCGGGTTGGTCGTGGCTATCAGCTTCGCGCCGCTCACCGAAAGCCTTGACAGAAGCATCGCGAAAAAATCCTCCGGGAACAGCGAAAGCTCATCGCAGTAGGCTCCGTAGAGGGTCATACCGCGTATCTTGCTTTCAGCCTGAGCGTTTGCGGCTCCCTCAAGATAGATCTTTCTGCCGAACAGCCGCGCCTCCTTTTTGCTCAGGCTGTATGTGAAGCACTCCCCGAAAAGCCCGCACATCGGCTCAAGGACGTTGCGGCGCAGGGTCGTCAGGGTCTTTCCCGCCATGAGGTAGGCGCCCTCCTTCGGGGCGGCGGCGACCCAGAATCCCCACATTATCATGGAGATGTAGGTCTTGCCACTGCGGACGCTTCCCTCCAGAATATTTATCCGCTTCAGCCCGCCGGATTTCACCAGAGAAAGCGCCCTCGCCTGCTTTGGTGTAAAAATATCGCTCACGGCTCGTCCTCCTTTATCTCGGAATAGGCGGATATCATCGCCGCAAGCTGGGCGCTGCTGTCCGGGGAATTCTCCGCAAGCATTTCAAACACCAGTTTGAACACCTTGGCGAGCTTTTCAAGATCCTTTTCCGCGAGGGAATCTATCAGCGACTGGTCGGTCAGCTTTTTCGTGAACATCTTCCCGAACTTCATAAAAGCGGCGTTGTTCTTTTCAAAAAAGTCCGCCGCCGTCATTTTTACTGCCATATAATACTCCTTTCCGCAGGGAACACCCCTGCATACTGATATTACAGAGGAACGGAGTGCAATTTACTGCAAACAGGAGCGTTGATATGCCTTTTTCCCAGAATTCCGTTGATTTCCTTTTTGAGAACCGCCTGCACGACAGCCGCGACTGGTTCCAGCAGCACAAGCAGGATTACCAGACATACGTTACGGAGCCGATGAAGCAGCTTATTTCCGACATTGCGCCGACTATCCTTAAAATAGACCAGCTCATTGAAATAAACCCGAACCGCATTTCCCGGATATACCGCGATATGCGGCTGAATCCGGATTCCATATTCCGCGACCATATCTGGTACACGTTCAGCCGCACGCGGGAGCAGTACCACGCGCTGCCGGGGTTCTATTTCTCGATAGGAGCTTCCGGGATAAGCTATGGCTGCGGGTACTACTGCGCTTCGGCTTCCTCAATGCAGAAACTGCGCAGGCTTATCCTAGCCGGTGACGAGAAATTCAAGGAAGCTTTCCTCGCGGTGGAAAAGCAGAAAGTTTTCGAGCTGTACGGCGATATGTACAAGCGCAGCAAGTTCCCCGACCAGCCGGAGGAACTCCGCCGCTGGCTCGACCGCAAGGACATCGGGCTTTCTTTCGGCACCGCCGACCCGGAGATAATGTTCTCCGAAAAGCTGTCGCAGCGGGTAGCGCGGGATTTCCGGAAGATAGCTCCGTTCTATGAGCTCTGCATGAAAGCCGAGGCCATGCCGG
>CALBGD010000102.1 GCA_937893735.1 uncultured Clostridia bacterium
GATGACCAGCCGCTCCTCGGGCTTTACGCCGGCGTCGTCCAGAGCCTTTTTCGCAGCCTCAATGCCCATGAAATAGCCGGGCTTGTCGGTGAGGATATGGCGCTGCTTTATTCCGGTGCGGGGGGTTATCCACTCGTCAGAGGTGTCCAGGAATTCCGCAAACTTGTTGTTGTCCGCAACGAATTCCGGGACATAGCTGCCGGTGCCTAAAATCTGAATTCCGCTCATTAAAAATACTCCTTGATTTTCTTTGCAACATATAGTATAATATTATAGTCAGCATTATAGCAATATCTGCCGAAAAATTTGCTAGGCAGAATATGACATACCATATTTATTTTACCCCATTACAGCGATTTTGTCAACAGTTTTTTCAACGAATCCGGTAAAACTGGCGATTTACTCGCTGATTATTTCAGCAAAAATTGTATTTTACGGCTTGCATGGGATTTATTGCCTGCACCCCGCGAAATTCTATTATAATATAGGTAAGAAAGGATATACAGATAATGCGAGAAATTCCATCATCAGCCATTACGGAAACCGTGGCGCGGCTGTGCGAGCAGGCTAACCTGAAACTCCCCTGCGGCATGAAGGAGTGCATAAGCGGCAGTATTGCGAAGGAGAAAAGCCCCCTGTGCCGCAGCGTGCTCTCAGATATAGTGGACAACATCGACTGCGCGGCGGAGCTCGGCGTGCCGATATGTCAGGACACGGGCATGACGGTAATATTTGCGGAGATAGGTCAGGACGTGCACATCACCGGCGAGCCGTTTGAGGACGCGGTCAACGCGGGAGTTGCGCAGGGCTACGTCAACGGGAAGCTCCGGCTGTCGATAGTTGGCGACCCGCTGGAGCGCAAAAATACCAACAACAACACCCCCGCCGTTATCCATACGCGGATAGTCCCCGGGGACAAGATACATCTCATGGCGGCTCCGAAGGGCTTCGGAAGCGAAAACATGAGCCGCCTGAAAATGTTCACGCCGTCCGCCACAAAGCAGGATATCGTGGATTTCGTGACCGAGTGCGTCAGCCTTGCAGGAAGCAACCCATGTCCCCCGATAGTTGTCGGCGTGGGGATAGGAGGGGACTTCGAGTATTCCGCGTACCTCGCGAAAAAGGCGCTCTGCCGCGACCTTTCAAAGCGGAATCCCGACCCGGTCTACGCGGAGCTTGAACAGCAGATGCTGGACAGCATAAACCGCCTTGGCATAGGCTCGCAGGGCTTCGGCGGGACTGTCACGGCGCTGTACGTCAATATTGAGAAATCCGCAACGCATATCGCTGGGCTTCCGGTGGCGGTGAACATCGGGTGCCATGTGACGCGGCACGCGGAAGCGGATATCTGACGCGGGAAAAACATCACTCCTCATTCAGCGAAAATGCTGCTTGTAGGGGAGGGGCTTGCCCCTCCCGGAAAACGCATTTCGCGCATTAAAGGGCGGGAGGGGCAAACACGATGTTTGCCTATGCGCACCAAAGCGCGGCAAGGACGCCGCGCAGCCCAGTGCGCACTAGGCAAGCCCCTCCCCTACGGAATTCTTTTTTTAGGCAAATCACACAAAAACAAGTATTTTGGAGGTTCATCAAATGAAAACAGTTTTCTTATTTTCCGGACAGGGCTCACAGTACCCGGGCATGGGCGCGGAGCTTGCTGAAAAATCCTCTGCGGCAAAGCACATACTTGAGTGCGGCTCTGACATAATGGGCTTCGACCTCGCGAAGAAGCTCAGCGATTCCACCCCGGAGGAGCTTGCGCAGACAAGGCTCTCTCAGCCGGCTATATTCACCACTTCCATGCTCGCCCTGGCGGCGGCGCGCGAAAACGGAATCGACAACTGCGCGGTTGCGGGTCACTCCCTCGGCGAGTACGCGGCTATGTACGCTTCCGGAATGCTCGGCATGGAGGACGCGTTCAAAGCTATAAAGCTCCGCTCGGCGGCAATGGCTGAGGCGGCTGAGGCCACCGGAGGCTCCATGGCGGCCATCATCGGCAGCGACAACGACACCATCGCAAAGGTATGCGAGGAAGTAAACGGCTTCTGCGCACCCGCTAACTACAACAGCCCCCAGCAGACCGTTATCGCGGGCGAATCCGCCGCTGTAGACGAGGCTGTCGCAAAGTTCGGCGAGATGGGCAAGCGCGCCGTGAAGCTCGCAGTTTCCGCAGCGTTCCACACAAAGCTCATGGCGGGAGCCGCTGAGAAATTCAAGGCTGAAATAGCCGGATTCCCGTTCAGGGCGCCGGAGTGCGCGTTCTACTCCAACCTCTACGGTAAGAAGCTGGACGACTTCTCGGATATGCCCTCCTACCTCGCGGCGCATATCTGCTCTCCGGTAAGGTTCGTGGACGAGCTGACCGCTATGCAGGCGGACGGTATCGAGGCCTATGTTGAGCTCGGCCCCGGAAAGGTGCTCACCGGTCTTGTGAAGAAATTCGACCGCGGCTCCAATGCAATGCACATTGAAAATGCTGAAACTCTGGAAAAGGCTCTCGCCGCACTGAAAGGTTGATGATCATGCGTAAATTCGGAATTTTAGGACACCCCCTCGGACACTCCCTCTCCCCGCAGATACACACCGCGCTGTTCGCACTGGACGGTGAAAAGGTGGACTACGAAATGTACGACATCGCCCCGGAGGAGCTCCGCGGGAAATTCGATTTCCTCGCTTCTCTGGACGGATTCAACATCACTATCCCGCACAAGGTCTCTATCATAGACTTCTGCGACCGTCTGGACGCGGGAGCCCAGCGCTACCGCTCCGTTAACTGCATAAAGTGCGGAAAGGACGAGAAAGTCGGCTACAACACCGATGTTATCGGCTTCACCAAGTCCATCGCGGCGCTCGGTGCTTCGCTGAATTCAAGGGTGCTGCTCATCGGCTGCGGCGGCGTTGGCAGAATGATGGCGATAGAAACCGCGCTCGAAGGCGGCGACCTCACCATCGCGGCGCTCCAGTCCGACAAGGCTCTCGCCGAGGAGGTAGTCAAGGAGATAAAGGCGCTCAAGGCTGACGCAAAGGTGCAGATAGCATGGATAAGCGGCGCGGCGCTCGATAAGTGCGACCTTCCGGAGGGCGCGCAGTTCGACCTGCTGGTAAACGCGTGCCCAGTGGGAATGTACCCCAAGGTGGACAGAATGCCCTGTACTCCCGCAGTGCTGGACGGCGTGAAATTCGTGTTTGACGCGGTGTACAACCCCAAGGTCACTCTGCTTGCAAAGACCGCCCGCGAAAAGGGCGCGAAGGCAATGACCGGAATGGCTATGCTGGTGCTTCAGGCTGTCGCGGCTCATGAGATATGGGACGGAGCCTCCTACAAGACCGAGGACATCAACAGGATAATCTCCGATATGGAGGACCTGATATGAACGCTTCCGTGTACCTCTGCGGCTTCATGGGCTGCGGAAAGAGCCACATAGGCAGGCTTGTGGCGGCGGAGCTGGGGCGGGAGTTCCTCGACATGGACAGGTATATCGTGGAGCACGAGAAAATGTCCATACCGCAGATTTTCGAGAAATTCGGCGAGCCGCACTTCCGTCAGCTTGAGGCAAAGTATATCCGCCAGCTCAGCGGCGGCTACATCGTTGCGACCGGCGGCGGGGCGCTCATAAACGAGCATACCGCGCAGTTCGCCCGGGAGAGCGGGCTTTCCGTCTACATCAACACCTCGTTTGAGAACTGCTACGAACGCATAAAGAACGACTCCAACCGCCCGCTTGTCGTGAACAACACCCCGGAGCAGCTCCGGCAGATATACGACGCCCGCGCTGAGATATACCGCCGCAATTCCATGGCGATGGTCAACGGAAACGCCAAGGATACGGTCATCTGCGGGGAGATAGTCAAGCTGGTTCAGGCATTCGAAAAAAACGGGCGGCTTTGATACAGGATTGTAGGGGAGGGGCTTGCCCGGTGCGCACTAGGCTGCGCAGCGTCCATGTTCTTTCGTTAGTTTGGCGCAACACGAAACAAATCCTTTAAACAATCATGTGATTTTTTGCGCCAAACTAGCCCCTCCGGCACTTCGTGCCACCTCCCCCGCTGGGGGAGACACGCGCTTTGGTGCGCGTGGGCAAACATCCTGTTTGCCCCTCCCGGAAAACGCATTTCGCGCATTAAAGGGCGGGAGGGGCAAGCCCCTCCCCTACGGGAATGCGTAAAATATATCAGAATTCAAATTATAAGGGGCGTTCTGCCCCTTTTCTTTGGAAAGGTTCAAAATGGAAATAATAAATGTAAAAATAGTCTCCATGTCCGGGCATGATTCCGAATGCGGATTCGTGCGGTGCGCGGACGGAGTTTTCACCGAAACCGGCGATATGTCCGCGTATTCCCCGGAGCCCGGCGGTGAGGTCATAGACGGCGCGGGGCTGACACTCTACCCGGGATTCATCGACGCGCACTGCCACCTCGGTATGTGGAACGACGCGCTGTGCTTCGAGGGCGAGGACGGCAACGAGGACACCGACCCCTCCACGCCGCACCTGCGGGCGCTGGACAGCATAAACGCAATGGACAGGTGCTTCGCTGACGCGGTTTCCGCGGGAGTCACCACGGTGTGCACAGGAGTGGGCTCCGCGAACCCCATAGGCGGCTCGTTCGAGCTCATCAAGACATGGGGAAGCCGCCGCGTGGACGACCTTATCGTAAAGTCCCCGGTTGCCATGAAATTCGCCCTCGGCGAGAATCCGAAGAACACCTACAACGACCGGGACGAAACTCCGGTCACCCGCATGGCTACCGCCGCGATAATCCGGGAGCAGCTCATAAAGGCAAAGCGTTACAGCGAGGATATCGCGGAATACGAGCGCCTCAAAGGCACGGACGACGAGATATCCCGCCCGGATTACGACATCAAGTGCGAAGCGCTCCTGCCGCTGTTTGACAGGGAGCACCCGCTGAAAGCGCACTTCCACTGCCACCGCGCGGACGATATATTCACCGCCCAGCGGCTTGCAAAGGAGTTCGGGCTGGACTATGTGCTCATTCACTGCACCGACGGCGCCCTCATCGCGGAGGAACTCGCGCAGGACAAGCCGGCCATAGTTCTCGGACCTATTTTCGGCGACCGCGGCAAGCCGGAGCTTGCAAATCACGACATCGCGACCCCGGCGGCGCTCTCCGCAAAGGGAATGAGCTTCGCGCTGTGCACCGACCACCCGGAGACCCCGATACAGTACCTGCCCCTCACAGCCGCGCTTGCAGTGCGCGGAGGGCTCTCCCGGGAGGAGGCTCTGCGCGGAATCACGATAAACGCCGCAGAGGTCCTCGGAGTCACCGACAGGATAGGCGCGGTGAAGCCCGGTCTTGACGCGGATTTCTCACTCTACGCGGACGACCCGATAAGCATGATGACCCAGCCAGTGATGGTGGCGGTCAGGGGAAAAATCGCGGTAGACAAACGAAGATAATGTCGGGAAAGGTAAACAGACCGTTCGCCCTCCCCTACGAAAGCCCGTCAAAAACAATAAATATTTGCAACCTTTTCCCTCCCTGCCCGGTTTTATATATGAATTCATACGGAGAGATCCGTATTCCGACGGAGAATTGACATGGACACACTATCGCTCTGCACAGCGGAGAGCTTCGAACAGGTGATGCAGTCCTATATGCCGATGGTGTACAGGATAGCTTTCGCGCGCCTTGCCGACCGAAGCGACGCCGAGGACGTCACTCAGGACGTTTTCCTGCGGTACTTCCGTGCCGGCATTACATACAATAACGAGGAGCACCGGAAGGCGTGGCTTATTCGGTGCGCGGTGAACTGCGCCCTCAACGTCGCAGGCTCCGCATGGAACAGGCATAAGGCGGACGGCGCAGAGCTCGAAAAAATGCTCCTGCCCGAAAACGAACAGGCTCAGCCCGGCTGCGAGGAGCAGTTCGAGCAGACGGAGCGGCGGCTCTCCGTGATGAAAGCCGTGATGAAGCTCCCGGATAAATACCGGACGGTCATTCATCTGTTTTACTTTGAGGATATGTCGGTGGCGCAGATAAGTCAGGCGCTTGGCGCGGGCGAGTCCACCGTCAAATCCCAGCTCAGCCGCGCGCGGAAGCTGCTTAAGCCTCTGCTCGCGGAATTTGCAGATATCTCAGGGGAGGTGGTTTTCTGATGGACTTCAGAGAGGAATACAAAAAGTCAGCCGAGAGCTTATCCCCGGACAAGGAAGCGATGGAGCGCATGAAAGCCGCTGTCATGGCTAAGATCGCAGAGGAGCAGTCCTCCGGAGCCGCACCCGGCGCTCCCGCAGACAACAAGGCCGGATCCCCGGAGCATAAGCCGAAAAAGCCGCTCCCGTTCAGGCGTATAGCTTACATCGGCGGAGCTGCCGCGGCGTGCGCGGTGATAACCGTATCCGCGTTCACGTTCCTGCCGATGATAAAGAGAGCGGACGACATGGTAGAGGAAACTTTCTCCGCAGCAGCAGCGGAATCTTCGATGAACGCAGCCGCAGATACAAACGGCACAGGAGCAGAACTGCCAAGCGCCGGAGCAGTCGATACTGCGGCAAATATGGAGTTCGGCGGGGAAATCGCAGAGGACGCAGCGGCGGACGGTTTCGACGACCGCGACATTGATGCAACAGCAGAAAGCGCCCCCGCCATAGGCAGCATTGAGAGCACCGTGAATCCCGACAGCATCATAGCCTCGCTGAGACCTGCGGATACTCAGCCGGACGCAAAATCAGACAGCGCGCAGAGTGAAGCGCCGGCTGACGATGTATACGACGATGATATTGACGATATCCCGGACAACGGCTATGATAACGGCGCCGGAGCTGAAATAAACAAAGGACACACCTCCGTGGAGCCCGATGAACCCGACCGCGGGAATCCCGATACCGGCATAGGGCTTGCTGAAACCTGTGACGCGGGCAGCGCAGAAACAGAGGCCACCGCTGACATACCGCTGTCTACCGGGGAATCCAGTCCGGAAGAGACCACGGAGATATGGCTCACCTACGATTCCTCTTATGACTGCGACATCATGACTGAGGAGGAATACGAGGAGCCGGAGCCCGACCCCGTGCTTGTATTCGGAAAGGGCTGGATAACCTTCAGCGGAAACCGCTACTACCCTGCGCCTTCCGTGACAGCGGGGAGCATCAGGGATCCGCTTGTGATATCCTTCCAGAATCCCACGGACGGAAAGTACTACCATGTCAAGCTTTCCTCCGACAAACGGGAACTGGAGATATACTCCTCAGACTGGAAGTTCATCTCCGGCTGGGCAAAGAAGTGATTTTCCGGAACTCTCACGCATAAAATCTGAGGGGCGCGGCTCTTGACTGCGCCCCTTAAATTGTGTCCGACAAAGCATTTTGCCTAAATTTTTTTCTGAAAATTTCGTGAAAATATAAAATATCACGAAAACCACTTGAAAAGTTAAATCTTTTATGGTAAAATGAATACGTAAGGAAACAAGCGTTTTATTACGACGCATAATTGATAAAAAATTAACGAGGTGATATCCTTGGGCAGACAGTTCAGGCAGAACATCATGACGGCAGAACCGGATATACGCGCCGCAGACGATAAGAGCCTGCTGTGTTCAGCGGTGGAAAACAGCGGCAGCGTTGCCTATACCATGAGCTTCCATCAGGGCTTCCCGGTGAGGATACTCGCCGGAAACTCCCCGCTCGGAAAGACCGGAGACATCGTTGTGATGGGAGAGGCCGTCCACCCGGACGACTACCAGCCCTTCTGCGAGGAAATAAGCCATGTGATAGCCGGCACCACCGACGAGATAAAGGTACACGCCCGCCTTAACAACGGCGGCGAATACCAGTGGTTCTACATCACCGGAAAGGTGAGGCGCAGCGGCACCCCGCTGGATTTCATAGAGGGCATGATGTTCAACGTCACAGACTACCTCGACTGCGAGGGCGAGGACGTCGTGATGCGCCGCTACCGCAGCAAGCACAGCATAAAGATAACCGACCAGAATACTTATACCCTGCGCGATATCCTCGGGGAGGACTATCTCGTGCGCATTCAGCAGCCGTTCACGCAGATAAGCGGACTGTTCTCCGCGATAACCGACAACGACGGCACCGTTATAATTCCCAACGGACAGGACAGGTCCATCAACCTCAATAAGATGGACTACCAGCGCAAAAAGAACATAAGAGTGCGCCATCAGACCATCGGAAGCTGGCTCATCACCGGCGAGGACGAACAGTCCGTGGACAACTCCGCGCAGCTCCTCGACACGATGGTGCACACCGTTTCCAGCGTTGCGAATTCCTATGTTGCGCTGGTGGACGAAATGGAGACCTCCCAGAACGCCAACAAGCTGCTCGGTCAGAATTTCGAGGACCAGATACTTGTAAACGGCGTGTACTCAATATTCCTGCAAAGCCCGGACACCAAGACCGCTATCCGCAACATCACGCTGCTGATAAGCGAGCATTTCGGGCTTTCCGAGATAGAATTCTGCGTTGAGGGCGAGAATCAGGTAAAGGCCTACAAGCTAGACCGCTCCGGGCTGGTGCTGCCCGTCGTCGTTGCAATGTCCCATCACCCGGACATAGAGGAAGAGCTGGATTACAGCGGAATAGTCTGCACCGACTGCCGCACCATCGGCATAGACCACTCCGGCAGGAACCAGAGCTGCGTTATCGCCCGCACATACGATCAGGGCGAAAACCGCGGCGTACTGCTGTATATCTCGCGCAGCGCCGGAAAGGAATGGAGCAGCCGCGAGCGCAGCCTGCTGAAATCCATCACGCAGATGCTCTCCACTGTTATTTACAAGCTGTTCCTTGAGGAGGAGCTCAGCAGCTCCCGCACGAAGCTGGAGCGCCTCGCTTACTACGACACCGCCACCGGTATGCCTAACCGCAGTATGTTCGAAAAGGAGCTCGCAGACGAGCTTTCCGCCGACAGAAGCGGCGCGGTCATAGCCGTGGAATTCTCCAACCTGAAGAACATCTCCGAAATTTACGGCTTCGAGTACTCCGACGATATCCTGAAGAGCTGCGCGGAATACATCGTTGCCCTGCCGTGCAGCGCCTCCCAGAAGGTGTACCGCTTCTCCAGCGATATCCTGCTCATTATCCTCAGCGGAATGGAGCGCGAGGAAGCGCGCCAGTTCGCACAGGCGGTGCTGACTAAATTCCGTTCGCCGTGGTACCTCCACGAAACGGAGCACCATCTGCGCGTTTATGCGGGATTCACGATATATCCCCACGACGCTGAGAGCGTTCAGGCGGTCACGAATGCCGCTTCGCACACCCTCCGGCTCGCCAAGGAGCGCCGCTGCGAGGACGCAGTGTGCTATGCCGAGGGCCTTGAGGACAATCTCATCGACAACCGCATGGTCAAGAAGCTGATAACCGACTCCGCCGAAAACGGATTCAAGGGGTTCTACTACCTCTACCAGCCGGTGCTTGAAATGCGCACCGGAAAGCTCCACTGCTGCGAGGCTACGCTGTTCTGGGGCAACGATGATATGTCCATTCCCCGCGACCGTTTCATGCCGATAATCGACCAGCTCGGGCTTTCAAAGCAGTTCTATGCGTTCTCCGTGGAAACGATATGCGGCTTCTGCGCCTCCGTGCGCGAGGCGGGATTCCCGGATTTCCGCGTAAGCTTCAACATTCCGGAAAATATCCTCAGCAGCGAGGTGTCGGTGGAAACGCTCCAGAGCGTACTGCTGGAATACTCCCTGCCGCCAAGCGCGGTCAGCATTGCCGTCACTGAGAGCGAGGGAACCCTCACCAGCGGCAGCATTTACCTCCAGCAGCTTTCAAAGCTTGGCGTGAACGTCATCGCGGACGACAACGGGGTGGGGTACTTCACCTCCGCGCCGCTCGATAACCCTGCGGTAAAGACGGTCAAGATAATGGCTTCCAGATTCTCCGGGGACGGGGTCTCGGCTTCATTCGTGCGTTCGCTGATAAAGAACGCCCACGGAAAGCACCTGGCGGTCTGCGCCAAGGACGTGGACACTCCCGCGGACCTCACGGCGATAGGCGGCTTTGACGTCGACCTGATACAGGGAATATTCAACGGCAGACCGCTCAGGGACGCGGACTTCCTCGAAAAAATGTCCGGAAACTGATAAAAACGTGATGGGCAAACATCTTGTTTGCCCATCATTTTAAATAACCGCCAAAGGCGGCACAAAAATTCCGAATTACTGTCTGATATAAATTCCCTGATCCTCTATGTAGTCCTCCAATTCCTGCTTCATGTCGTCCACCCATGTGTGCGTGGAGGGCTCGGCGGGAGTTCCGGGCGCGCTGGGCTTTTCCGGCTTCGCGGGTTCATTGGGAAGTTTCTTTTCGTCCATGGCGTTCTCCTTTCACTATGATACAGTGATATCATATATCCAACAAAAAATCAACGGGGTAATTTATGGCTACATGGCTTGCACATCTGCGCGTCGCAGAACTTATAAACGCTGAATTCCGCTTTCCCCAGCAGGATTTCCTCGCCGGGAGCGTCGCTCCGGACTGCGGTATCCCGGTGCCGGGCGGCTTCGACCCGCCGAAAGAGGTCACGCACTGGACCTCCCGGGGGAAAGGTCACTGCGAGTACGAGAGATTCTACGAGGAAATGATCTCCGGGAAAACTCTGGACGAGCACACGCGGGCGTTCCTGCTGGCATATTACTGCCACCTGATGGCGGACGTCCTCTGGGTGCGGGAGATAAACGACCCCTGCAAGGAACAGAACCGGGAGCTTTACACCTCCGACCGGGAGGAATACTACCGCCGCGTGAAGCCGGAGTGGTATGCCAACGACCACCTCTACCTCCGGGAGCACCCGGACTGCGCCGTTTTCCGGGAATTCTGCGGGATCACGCGCTACCCGGTGCACTGCCTGCCGTATTACGGCGAGGATTATGTGGAGCGGCAGATACGGAACATTCAGCAGTTCTACCTGAACCCGCCGGAGTACTCCACGGAGTTCCGCTGTCTCACGCCGCAGATGATGGGCAGATGGGTGGAACGCGCCGCCTCGTATATAATTCACCAGCTCAGTATAAAAGGAATCTGATACCGCAAGCCCCCGGTTTTACGCCGGGGGCTCACTGTTTTGTGTATTCAGGAAGGTTTATGAAGAATGATAAGCTTGATTATTCAACGTCCTGGAGTGCATCGTAGCCGGTCTCGCCTGTACGAACCTTGACTACGTCCTCAACGTCATATACGAAGATCTTGCCGTCGCCGATCTTGCCTGTGTAAAGCGCCTGCTTAGCGGTCTCAACGACTGTCTCAACAGGAACCTTACATACAACGATCTCGACCTTTACCTTCGGCAGGAGGTGAGTTTCGACCTTTACGCCGCGGTAGAACTCAGTGGAGCCCTTCTGCATACCGCAGCCGAGTACGTTAGTAACTGTCATACCGGTTACGCCGATGTCGGACATCGCAGACTTGAGTATCTCGAATTTATCCTGCTTGCAGAGGATAACGACCTTGCTCATCTTTGTGCCGTCAGAGGGCTTGGAGTTCTTGTAAGCAACGGGGACAGCAGCCTCAACGGGAGCGGAGCCGATCTTGACTGTTTCAACTTCCTTCTCCTTGCCGCTGGTGGAGAGCTCAACGTGCATTGCAGGAACGAAGTCCGCATAGGAGGAAGGCAGACCGTGCTCGGTAGCGTCCAGACCAACGACTTCCTCATGGCGTGTAACTCTCAGACCGATGGTCTTCTTGATGATAAGGAATGTAAGGGTGATGGTAACGCCGGTCCATGCGAGGACTGCTACCATACCGAGGAGCTGTACGCCGAGCTGTGCGAATCCGCCGCCGTAGAAGAGGCCTACTGCGTGCTCGCCGGTGCCGTTAACAGCGGCAACGCCGCCGTTCTGACCGTTGCCGTTGGAGAAGAGGCCTACTGCGATAGTGCCCCAGATACCGTTGAAGAAGTGTACTGCAACAGCGCCGACCGGGTCGTCGATGTGGAGCTTGTAATCGAGGAGCCATACGCCGAAGCATACGAGGAATCCGGAAACAAGACCGATGATAGCAGCGCCGAGGCAGTCCGTATCAGCGCAGGGAGCCGTGATGGCTACCAAACCTGCAAGGGAAGCGTTAAGGCACATGGAGACATCGGGCTTGCCGTGCTTGAGCCATGTGAATACCATCGTCGTGCAGGTTGCGACCGCAGGAGCGACTGTT
>CALBGD010000103.1 GCA_937893735.1 uncultured Clostridia bacterium
CAAGTTCGACTATGTAAACGCTGTTAGAGATGCTAAGCAGCTTTCTTCCGCTGACGTTACAATCGTTGACGATCAGAAGTTCAACGATTCTACCGCTGCTGTAAATGGCAAGACAAAGGCTGACGAGGCTTGGACTGCTCTGAACGCTAACTGGAACAGAGGCGACGACAGCAAGCTTAACGATGGTCCTGACTATGTAGACATCACCTTTAAGTATGACGCTACCGGCGGCGCAGACGGTAAGACTTTCTGGTCCGCAACAGACGCAACTAACGGTGCAGATGTAGCCAATGTTAAGCTGACCAACACTGCCAACGGTGGTTTCGGTATAAAGGCAGGCACTGTTGATGTTGCTAACGTAGTTGCTGACACTACAAAGCTGGTTAACGGCGATACAGTTACAGTAAGACTTAACAACCCCAACACTGCTATCTCTGCTGCTACAAACGCTGGTTCTAAGATAGTAACTTCTTCTATCGTTGAAGGTGTTAGTGCCGACGCTATCAAGGCAGATGACGCTAACCTTGAAGTTAAACTCGATACCGTTAAGGACAGCGCCATGACTGAGACTATCAACGGCATCTATGACGCACTGAACGGCGCTACTTTTGAGATTACGTATAATAATGCCGCAGCTACCAAAGTTGGCGATATGAAGATCAAGTTCGCTGATGATAATGGTGTTTCGGCTACAGGTGAGGCTGGCGTTAAGCCTCTTACTCTTACCGTAAATGGCAAGAAGGTTAAGCTGGCTTATGAGTTTGGTGCTGATGGTACCCTGAAGATTGGTACAACCAACGAGGCAGGCGACGCTATTGTTACTAACCTCGTTACACTGTCTGCTAAGGCCGCTACCGATACTAACGATTCAACTGGCACGATCTCTTACAAGATCAGCCTTGAGAACAACAAGTTTGATACCTCTGTAAAGCCCAACGTTGAGGTTAAGGATCCGGTTAACATGTCCGTATCCAAGGCTAACTCCAACGATAAGGCAACAGCAGCTCTGACCTATTCTGACCACATGGTTCTCCAGACTGGTTCCAGAACTAAGGACTCCGTTGACTTCACCTTCAAGTACAGCACAGACGGCATGGGCGACCTCAAGTCCAACCTCGACCTCTCCTCCAGAGCTAACGGTCTGAACACCAAGAACCTGTCCCTCGCTACACAGGCTGGCGCTAATACCGCTATCGACAAGATCGACAACGCTATCAACAAGGTTTCTATGGTTCGTGCAACCTTCGGTTCTATCCAGAACAGAATGGAGCACAAGATTGAGAACCTGACCACCAACTCTGAGAACCTGACTGAAGCTGAGTCCACTATCCGTGATACCGATATGGCTTCTGAGATGCTCAACTACACAAAGTACAACGTACTTCAGCAGGCAGCTCAGTCCATGCTCGCTCAGGCAAATCAGCAGCCGCAGTCCATTCTCCAGCTCCTCGGCTAATCCCTTCCGGATTGACGAAAGCTGCATGAATGCGGCATAAAAATCTAAGCTTAGAGCCGCCCCGGTGCAAGCCGGGGCGGTTTTTTGTGTTTAGTATTGCATTTTTCCCCGAAATGCTGTATAATAGACAATGAGAAAATATATCTCAGGAGGTAATTATCCGTGAAGCTGATTTTTGCTATTGTAAATAATGACGACAGCCATGCTGTTTCCTCGTCCCTCACCCAGAACGGTTTTCAGGCGACAAAGCTCGCCTCCACCGGAGGTTTCCTGATGGCGGGAAACACCACGTTCATGATATGCTCCGAGGACGACAAGGTGGACGACGTTATAGACGTTATCAGCAAGCACAGCCACAAGCGCAAGCAGTTCGTGCCGAATTCCGCGAGCTACGGGCTGAGCAATTACACCAGCTTCCCCGTGGAGGTCTCCGTCGGCGGCGCGACAATTTTCGTCACCAACATTGAGAGATTCGAGAAGGTATAATGCGGCTGTACGGTAAAGAGAAGCTTGTCAGCCTGCTGAACGACACCGCCGCCGAAAACCGCCTGCCCCACGCGATACTCCTCACCGGAGAAAAGGGGAGCGGCAAGCGCGTGATGGCGAAATACATCGCGAAGCAGTTCCTGTGCGGAGCCGAGCCGTGCGGGCACTGCCCCGTGTGCTCCAAGGTGGATTCCGACGGGCACCCGGACGTTATCTACGCCCTCAGCGAGTGTCAGGGGAAATACACGATAGACCGCACAAACCGTCCGCACACCGTCCGCGATGTACTGGAATCCGTTGCGGTGAAGCCGAACGACGGCGACGTGAAAATCTACATCTTCGAGGACGCGGACACCATGTCCCCGCAGGTTCAGGATACCCTCCTTAAAAATATCGAGGAGCCCCAGCCGTGGGTCAGGTACATCTTTCTCTGCGAGAACCCCGGGAATCTGCTGACAACGATACGCTCCCGTGTGACGGAGTATTCCATGCCGGAATGCTCCCCGAAAGCCTGCGCGGAGTGCCTCGTGAACGAGTTCGGCACAGACCCCTCCAAGGCGCGGGAGCTGTCCGAGCTTATGTCCGGAAACATCGGCAAATGCCTTGAAACGCTGAACGGCGGCGATGAAGTGAAGCTCATGGAGCTCGCCCGCCGGTGCGCCCAGGGAATCGCCGCGAAGAACGGCTACGCGGTGTGCACGGCTCTTTCGGAGCTCTCGAAGCGCAGTGAATACGCGGGCACGCTGGAGTATCTCAGCGGCATACTGCGGGATTCGCTGGCGGTCCACGCGGGCACGGAGCTGAACTCCTGCGGCAAGGCGGAGGCAAAATCCGTTGCAAGGAGCTTCGATGAAGCCGCGATAACCTCCATGCTGGACAAGCTGTTCGAGGTGAATTCCAAGGCGCAGTCCGCAAACCTTAATCTCGCGCTGTGCTCCGCGTATCTCACGGCAGAATTATTATAGTTTAGATAGGAGTAAAATGGATAACAATTATTTTACCGAAAAAATAGCCCCGAAGAACAAGCCCGAGGAAAAGCCGGCGCAGTCCGCTCCCCGGCAGAAAATAAACCCCGATGAATTCGTGGAGCACCGCCAGAACCACCCGAACAACGAGGAAAAGCGCCCCCAGCGCGCCCCCCGGCAGGAGCGTCCTGACCGTCAGGAGCGTCCTCAGCGCCCCGAGCGTCAGGAACGAGCTGAACGCCCGGAAAAGCCGGAACGTCCGGAGCGTGCAGAGCGCCGCGAAAACTCCCCCAAGCCGGAAAAGAAACCCGCAGACCCGGGCGCAGTCGTAGAGATAATCGGCGTGCGCTTCAAGGACGTGGGAAAGGTGTACTATTTCGCGCCGAACGGTGTCGCATTCGAGCAGGGCGACAGGGCGATAGTGGAGACCGCCCGCGGTATCGAGTGCGGCGATATAGTCCTCACCAACCGCACCGTTCCTGAGAGCACGATAGTTTCCCCGCTGAAAAGCATAATCCGAAAGGCGACCCCCGCCGACATAAAGCAGCTCGAGGAAAAGCGCCGTCAGGAAAAGGAGATAATGCAGGTGTTCGGCGAAAAGATCGCCCAGCACAGGCTCGACATGAAGCCTATCGACGTTGACTGCACCTTTGACGGGAGCAAGATACTGTTCTACTTCACGTCAGACGGCAGGGTGGATTTCCGCGACCTTGTAAAGGATCTCGCCTCCGTTTACCGCACACGTATCGAGCTGCGGCAGATAGGCGTCCGCGACGAGGCGAAAATGCTCGGCGGACTCGGAATATGCGGCAGACCGTTCTGCTGTTCCAGCTTCCTCGGGGAGTTCCAGCCGGTTTCCATCAAGATGGCTAAGGAGCAGTCCCTGTCGCTCAATCCGACAAAGATCTCCGGCACCTGCGGCAGGCTTATGTGCTGCCTGAAATACGAGCAGAACTGCTACGAGGAGTTCCTCCGCACAACCCCGAAGGTCGGCGCTTATGTCGAGACCTCCGAGGGCAGGGGCAGGGTCAGCGAAACAAACCTGCTCACCGGGATACTGAAAGTACAGCTGGACAAGAACCCCGACGCGCCGATAACCGTAAACAAGGCGGACGTAAAGCTGCTAAAAGACGGTCAGGTGCGCATCAGCCGCGATGAAATGAAAGCGCTGAAAAATCTCGAGGATAAGTAAAAAGTATGGTCACCTCTAAAAACCTCCTTCACGGCAGATTTCTATGACTTATATCATCTGCTTCGTTGTCAAACCTTGAAATACATCAAGTATTCCTGCGGTTTGACGCCTAGCATCTGATATAAGTCATGTACGAAATCTGCTCGTGTCCCGGTTTTTAGAGGTGACCGTATCTAATAAGACTGTCGGGAGGCGAAAGCCTCCCGATTTGTTTTATCCTGTGCGCTGAGTTCCAAAGCGGATAAAGTTGTATTCCTTGGATATCGCGTCCCATGTGGGAGCCCCTACCAGACCTGAAACCGGCAGCCCGAAAAGCTCCTGAAACACCCGCACGGCGTTTTCCGTCTGGGTGCCGTAATACCCCGAGACCGGTATCTCCGGGAAATCCCGGTACGTCCTGCCGATAAGGTTGAGGTACGTCTGGAGCGCCCGCACATCGTTGTTGCTCAGCCCCGGGGTCAGGATATATCCGGGATAGAGCGCGGCGGTGTCTCCCGCATAATCAGCCGGAAGCCCTGCGGCTATATCGTTGTATATTCCCTGAATAAGCGTCCATGTCCGGAAATCAACGACCCCGTTCACCGGAAGCCCGTAGAACGACTGAAACGCGCGCACCTGCTGTTCCGTTTCATTCCCGAAAACTCCGTTCGCAGGGCCCGACGGCACCGCCGGGTTAAAATATGCGATGACGTTCAGGTAGTATTGCAGATAGCTTACGAATATCCCGTAATCCCCGTTGGAAAGCTGGTCGGGGAAGCCGCCTTCCACCTCGGACGGGCGCAGCCCCTCGGAAGTGAGCTCCGCGAGATTCTTCACGGCAACGTAGATGTACTTTATCTGGTACCACGTCGCCTTGTTGACTATCCCCGTCTGCGGAAGCCCGAAAATCCCCTGAAACACCCGCACTGCCTCGGCGGTGCTTTCGCGGTAGAATCCGTTCGCCGGGGCGATTTTCGGGATAGCCGGGTAGTTGTCGGCTATGCGGTTCAGCTCCACCTGAAGAATACGCACCTCGTTGCCGGAGCTGCCCAGTCCGAACGGAGTTCCCGGATAGCTGCCGAGAAACGGCTCAACGGCGGCATTCCGAACGATATCTATATCGCTGCCGTAGTAGTATTGCAGCATCTCGTAGGGAGTATATCCCCGGTTCGCAAGGTCGACAGTCCCCCACTGCGAAAGCCCCTGGCAGGTCACGGAGGTGCCGTTGCAGAACTGCGTGAACAGCGGCTCAACGCTCCCACGGCGCACAACGTAATTATTGAATATCTCGTCCACTATGCGGCTGATGTTGCTGAAAACGTCCCTGCCGTAAACGAACGCCTGATCGTACTGCGTGGAGCTGGTTATGTCGAAATCATAGCCGCGGCTGCGGTACCACTCCGTGTATACGCGGTTGAGCGCAAAGGATATCTGCGCGTATATATTCGCCCGGATAGCCGCCTCCGGCCATGTGGGGTATATTTCGCTGCTCGCCACATTCTTTATGTAGTCCGGAAAGGTCAGCGTGACGTTCTGCGCGCTGGAATCCGGCGTACCGAGGTGCACCGTGATGGTCTCCGGTATGGTTGGGGTAAGGGAATCAGGCATCTGGCACCTCCGTAAGGTCGGGCTCTGTATCCGTTATCGTTTCACTTTCTCCGCCGTTGGTGCTGGGGATCATCGCCGCCCGCTGAACAGACAGTATCCCCTCGAAAACTGGCAGGCCGCGCACGCTCACCGGGCGGAAGCCCTCAGCCGTTATATCCGCGTCATACAGCGCGTAGGGCTGCACTCCGCTGTCCGGCTTCTGCGACAGCGCCACCGGCGGCGCGGGGAGTATTACCTCCTCCGTCTGACCGCTGACGTCTGTGGTGAGCGTGTAGAACGTATGCGGCTTCCCGCCTATCACCTTGGTGACCGTTATCTTTGCGTCCGGCACCGGCAGCGCATTCCGCGCGGTATACGTCCGGAACTGTACGGAGCCCTGCCGGGGATTCGCCCGCATGAACTCGTCAAAGGTCTGGAACACCTGTTCGGGAGGCGCCGGATAGCCGCTGTTTTCCTGCTGGACAAGCGGCTTTATGTCGTCCCGGGAGTTCACCGGGGACTGCTGGCTCTCGAAGCTCCGCCGCCCGAGCTGCTCCGCCTGCCCCGTTCCGCTCTCCGGGATAACGCCGAGCGCCTCGCTTCCGGCTGGGGTGGATTCCGTGTGCTCGCCCTGCTTCGGGAACTGCGGAGCCTGCTCCGGCTCGCGTTCTCCGGTTATGTTGTTGTTCTCGTTCGGGACGGCGGCGTTCGTTTCGTCCACCTGCACAACGTCTCCGGAAAGCTGCGGAGGAAGCTCGTCAAATGCCGGGCGCTCCGAAGCGGGCTCACAGCCGTCAGGCTGGGACATTCCCATCTCGGAGAATATCTTCTCGATGTTTTCCATCGCGGACTTATCCTCGGAATACCCTATGATCTGCGGGCGGCGCTCCTCCTTTTCGGGGGGAGGGCTGTCCCCGGCGCACTCCTCCTGCGGGGGCTCCGGGGGATTCTCCTGCGGGGCTGTCTGAGCGGGGGCGGGCGGTTCCGGCGCGGCGGGCTCCGGCTCCTCGGGGAGCATTTCCGGGAAGCTCAGCTTCTCAGGGACTGCCGCCGCCTTGCTGTATTCCATAAGCTCACGCTTGTATTTTTCAACAAGCCTCTTCATGTCGTCCATATTTACCTCCTGTTATGGTTTTTGGTTGATTATATGCGGAAGGTTTCCGTTTGATTCGGACGGCGCGCAGATTCATTTTTCGCAGTCCTTTTTGCGAAAAATGAATAACTCTGTTTGTGGATAATTCACAAAAATGCAGGTTTCTCTTAAAAAAAATGCGTGTAGAAGTTGCACTTTCAATGAATGTGTGCTATAATATATAATGTGCGTAAGAGCTTTACTGGTCAAAAGCCATAAAGCGCCAAAGTCCAAAAGCGCACGGACGACATAAAAACATGGACAAACAAGGAGAAACAAAAATGAAGATCAGAAAGATTTTTGCTGCACTGGCAGCCGCTGCAATGGCAGTCACCGCTACCGCTTGTGCAAGCACGACAACTTCCAGCACAACAGATTCTTCCACAGCGGCTGATTCCTCCGCTGCTGAAAGCAACACCGCTACCGCAGACGCGGCTTCCACCGCTGACGCAGGCGAGAGCACACCCTCTGCTGATTCCGACAAGGTATACAACATCGGTATCTGCCAGCTCGTTCAGCACGACGCGCTCGACGCTGCAACAAAGGGCTTCAAGGACGTACTTACAGAGAAGCTCGGCGCTGACCACGTAAAGTTTGACGAGCAGAACGCTAACGGCGAGTCCACCAACTGCACGACTATCTGCACCGGCTTCGCCGCTTCCGGCGTTGACCTTATCCTTGCAAACGCTACCGGCGCGCTTCAGGCTGCAAGCGCTGCGACTGCTACTATCCCGATCCTCGGCACATCTGTAACAGACTACGCTACCGCTCTTTCCATCGACGACTGGACAGGCGCTACCGGCACAAACATTTCCGGTACTTCTGACCTCGCTCCTATCGACGAGCAGGCTAAGATGCTCCTCGAGATGTTCCCTGACGTTAAGCAGGTAGGTATCCTCTACTGCTCCGCTGAGGCTAACTCCAAGTATCAGGCTACACTGTTCGGCAATGCCCTGACGGAAGCAGGCGTTGCATTCAAGGAGTACAGCGCTGCTGACACCAACGAGATAAGCACCGTATGCACCACCGCTATCAGCGAGTGCGACGTTCTCTATATCCCGACCGATAACACAATGGCTTCCTCCACAGAGACCGTAAAGAACATCGTTGTTCCCGCAGGCATTCCTGTAATCGCCGGCGAAGAGGGTATCTGCAAGGGCTGCGGCGTTGCTACGCTGTCCATCAGCTACGAGGACCTTGGCAGAGCTACCGGCGAGATGGCTTACGAGATCCTGGCTGAGGGCGCTGACGTTTCCACTATGGAAGTTCGCTTCGCTCCCAACGTAACCAAGAAGTACAACGCAGCTATCTGCGAGGAGCTCGGCATAACTCCTCCCGAGGGCTACGAGGCTATCGCTGAGTAATTACTCGACACACTAAGGCAACACAACGGGGCGCGGGCTATGTCCGTTCCCCGCTTCTGCATAAATTAAGGCAATATTTCCCACAGAAAAAATAACACAACATTAATGTATTCGGAGAGAGAAAAATGGACTTATTCTTACAAAAGCTATCCACATTCGGAAACGCTCTTCCCGGTGATATCACACAGGGGCTTATATGGGGCATAATGGCGATCGGCGTGTTCATTACATACAAGATTCTGGACTTCGCCGACCTGACCGTTGACGGAACCCTCGGACTCGGAGGCGTTACCGCTGTCGTGCTCATCACGAACGGCGTGCCCGTTCCCGTGGCAATGCTCATCGCATTCCTTGCGGGCTGCATGGCGGGACTATGCACGGCGCTGCTGAACACAATGCTCGGCATTCCGGGAATCCTTGCAGGTATCCTGACACAGCTCGCGCTGTATTCCGTATATCTGGACATCAACGGCAAGGCTAACGCTCCTGTAAGCGTGGATAAGTTCCCGCTGGTCATCTCTTCAAGATACGTCACCGCCGGAAACGAGGCCGGAGACATTATCCGCACGGTCGGCACGGCGCTGATATTCGTTGTTGTAATTATCGCGGTCCTCTACTGGTTCTTCGGCACTGAATACGGCATGGCGATACGTGCAAACGGCTGCAACTCCGCAATGTCCAAGGCTGAGGGTATAAACACCAAGCGCACGACTATAATCGCGCTGGTGCTCTCCAACGGAATGGTTGGCCTCGCAGGCGCTCTGCTGGCTCAGTATCAGGGCTTCGCTGACGTAAACATGGGCAGAGGCGCGATCGTTATCGGCCTTGCGGCTGTAATCATCGGCATGGTGCTCGGCGAGGTCATTCTGCGCAAGCACTTCAACTTCATCGGCAGGCTTTCCTTTACGGCTCTCGGCGCCATCGTCTACTTCGTGGTTCTGAGAATCGTAATGCTCATCGGTCTTTCCACCGACAACACCAAGATGTTCTCCGCGATCATCGTTGCGCTGTTCCTCGCGGTGCCTTACCTCCAGAAGACCTCCAAGACTTCCTTTGCAAAGGCGGGAAGGCGCTCGCTGGCGGCTATATCGCAGGAATCTGAAAATCTGACCTCCGCGCTGAAAAACTCTGTGACAGCCGGAAACAAGGAGGGCAAGTGATATGCTGGAGCTTATTAACATCAAAAAGGCATTCAACCCCGGAACCATCAACGAGAAAAAGGCGCTCAACGGCGTTTCCCTGAAGCTTGAAGAGGGCGACTTCGTTACGATAATCGGCGGCAACGGCGCGGGAAAATCCACCACGCTGAACGCTGTCGCAGGCGTATGGCCGGTCGACGAGGGCGCGATACTCATTGGCGGCAAGAACGTCACCGGACTGTCCGAGCACCAGCGCGCAAAGTACATTGGGCGCGTATTTCAGGACCCGATGACCGGAACCGCAGCCACCATGGAAATCCAGGAGAACCTTGCACTCGCGGCGCGCCGCGGTCAGGCGAGATCGCTCCGCTGGGGAATCACCCGCAGGGAGCGCGAGGAGTACCACGAGCTGCTAAAGACCCTCGATCTCGGACTTGAGGACAGAATGACCTCCAAGGTAGGACTGCTTTCCGGCGGTCAGCGTCAGGCGCTCACGCTGCTGATGGCTACGCTGAAGAAGCCGCAGATACTTCTGCTGGACGAGCACACAGCGGCTCTCGACCCCAAGACCGCCGCAAAGGTGCTGAAGCTCTCCGATGAGATAATCGCCAAGGATCACCTCACAGCGATGATGGTAACACACAACATGGCGAATGCTATCGAATACGGCAACCGCCTTATCATGATGAATGACGGCAGAGTTATCTACGACGTAAAGGGCGAGGAAAAGAAGAAGCTCACAGTAGACGACCTCCTCCAGAAGTTCGAGGAAGCAAGCGGCTCCGCGCTGAACAACGACCGTATGCTGCTTTCCAAGGGCTGATACATCTTTCCGAATACAAAATTACCCCTCAGAGCGTATCTGAGGGGGCTATTATTATGTTCTGAATTTACTGGCTCACGAGATCCTCGGGGGATTTTTCGGGAGCGGCAGGAGTTTCAGCGGCTTTGGGAGCCTCGGAGTTTATGCCGGCTGCGACAGCCTTTCCGGTCACAAAGCTGCTGACCATTGTCTTGAGGTCAACGCCCAGCCCGTCAAGCAGCCCTGCGGAGGCCTGCGTTGTGGCTTCTGTGATGTCCTTGACCAGCTTCGCGGTGTTTCCATCGCCGTACATCGTGATTTTGTCCACGTTCTCCAGCGGCTTTGCGATAGCCTGAGCGACCTCCGGCATTTTCTCGAAATACATCTGGAGCACGGCGGCTTCTTCCATCTTGCGCATAGCCTCTGCCTTCTTGTCAAGACCCTCGGCTTCTGCAAGAGCCTTTGCGCGGACTGCCTCAGCCTCTGCAATACCTCTGGCGCGGATACCCTCCGCCTCCTGCTCGGCTGCGTAGCGGGAAGCCTCTGCGCGTGCCTTGGCGGCTGCGGCCTCGTTCTGCGCTGTCACAAGGATAGCTGCGGCTTCGTTCTTCTTGATCTCCAGCTCTGCTTCTGCGTTCTGGATATCCTCGTATTTCTTAGCCTCGGCGCTTCTCTGCACGGCGTACAGCTCGGCGTCTGCCTTCTGCTGTGCCGCGTATTTCTGCGCTTCTGCGGTTTTCTTTACCTCTGCCTCGAGGGCGCGCTCCTTTATCTCGGCTTCCTTCGCCTTTATCTCGACTTCCTTTTCCTGCTTTGCGATGTTCGCATTTGCAGTGGTTATCTCGATGGTCTTGCGCTGTTCCTCTTCCTGAATGGTGTAGGCTGCGTCAGCCTCCGCACGCTTGATGTCGGCGGCGCGCTTCAGCTCTGCCTGCTTGATGGCAAGCTCGTTCTCGCGCTCTGCGATAGCCGTCTCTGAATCAACGCGGGCGTCGTTCGCCTTGCGGTTCGCCTCCGCCTGAGCGATCTTGATATCGCGCTCAGCTTCAGCCTTGGAGATAGCGGCTTTCTTCTTTATCTGCATGGTGTTGTCGATACCCATGTCGTTGATTATGCCGTTGTCGTCAACAAAGTTCTGCACGTTGAACGAAACTATCTCCAGACCCATCGCCTGAAGGTCGGGGTCTGCGTTCTGCTTTACCTTATCCGCGAACGCCTGACGGTTGGATACCATCTCTTCAAGGCGCATCTGACCAACTATCTCACGCATATTGCCCTCGAGGACCTCCCGGGCTACCTTGGTGATGTAGTCAACGTTCTTGTTGAGGAAGTTCTGCTGTGCACGCTCGATTATCTCCGGCTTGGGGGAGATCTTTACGTTTACGTTGGCGTCCACCATGATGTTGATGTAGTCCGCGGTAGGTACAGCCTGAGCGGTCTTTACGTCAACGGACATCAGTGCGAGCTCCAGGATATCGCAGCGCTCAAAGAACGGCAGCTTTACCGTAGCCTTACCGATGACGACCTTTGCGCGGCGGCGGATACCGCTGATTATGTACGCCTTATCCGGCGGAGCCTTGCGGTATCCTGCGGTGAACATTATCACCACAACGATAATGATGATCACTATGGGGACGATCATTCCGGGTTCAATATCAGGCATAATTTACTCCTTTACTTGTCTGACTGTTTGTATTTCTTTACGATATCCTGAGCGTGATAGTATGAGTCCTGAAGCTGGCGGAAATCCTCGGCGCAGCGGCTGGTGTCGTCGGCGCGTATCTCGTCAACGATCCTCTTGGCAGGGAGGTAAACCCCGTTCAGCCCGATGTTCCCCGCAAGCCCCTTAAGGGAATGCGCGGTGAACAGCATATTCTGATAATCCTCGTTTTCGGCGGCAGCCGTGAGCTCCAGCACAACGCTGTCGGCGGCGTCGAAAAACTTGTAGAGATATTTCATAAACATATCTTCTCTGTCCATGAAGTGCTCTATCATTTCCGGGACGTTAAGTCCGACTGTGAGCATTTCATCGCAGAATTCCTTTGATACCATACATATCACCTCTTATGTATATTGTATCATTTCCGATTATATTCGTCAAGAATTATGATTTTTTTTGTAGGAATAAACAAAAATGCCGCCCGATTTTTTTCAGGCGGCAAATGGTGTCATTCTTATATTGAAAATCAGTCCGTTCTATGCTATAATCAAATAAAGAAAGGCGGTAATAAAAATGTCCGAAAAGAAAAAGGTAAACGTAAAGAAGCTCACCATGAGCGCAGTGCTGATAGCGCTTTCAGCCGCGCTCAGCATGGTAAAGATATTTGAAATGCCCCTGGGCGGCTCGGTAACACTGCTGAGTATGCTTCCGGTTTGTATGCTGTCGATAATGTACGGCTGTAAGTGGGGGCTTTTCTGCTCGTTCGTGTACTCGCTGACTCAGCTCGTCATGGGAATAGGCAGCGTGCTGAGCTGGGGGCTTACTCCGCAGGCGCTGGTGGGCAGCATAGTTTTCGACTACCTCGCGGCGTTCACTGTGCTGGGTTTTGCGGGAATGTTCCGCAGGCACGGAGTTCCCGGTTACATCGGCGGAATTTCCCTTGCGCTTCTGCTGAGGGCCGTCAGCCACGTCATCAGCGGAGTTATTTTCTTCGCAAGCTGGGCGCCCGAGGGCTGGAATCCATTTGTGTACTCTGTAACCTACAACAGCGCGTACATGGTGCCCGAGATCGTGTTCACCTTTGCGGGAGCCATTTTCCTGCTCAAGGAGCCGCACACCGCGAAGCTGTTCCGGGTGGAGATGCCGGCAAAAGCCGCGTAAATCAGCCCTCCAGCGAGTCTATGCGCTTTCTGGATATCCCGCGCATGAATATCAGGGCGATGACCGCCGAGATACCCTCCGCGATAAGGAACGTGAGCCACACCAGCCACATCTTGTCCATTCCGGAATGTATCACGACCTCCGAGAACCCCCACGCCACCGGAATCACAAACAGGAACTGCCTGCACACGGAAATGACCAGCGACTGCGCTCCGGATTCCAGCGCCTGAAATATTCCCTGAAACGCAACGTTGGCTCCGGCGAAAATAAAGCTGAGGGAAATTATCCGCATTGCGCCTGTGCAGAGCTGCTCCGTTTCGCCGGAAAGCCCGAACAGCGCGGCGAAAGGCTCCGCGAAAACCTCCAGCAGAACCAGTCCGGCGGTCATTATCACAAGAGTATAAGTCATACCGTATTTTATGCCCTGCTTGACACGGGAGCGGCTCCCCATGCCGTAATTGAAGGAAACTATGGGAGTTATAGCGTCGCGCAGACCAAACGCCGCAAACAGTATGAACTGCTGTATTTTATAGTACAGCCCGTATGCTGTGACGGCGTTTTCGCTTATCCGCACGAGTATCAGGTTCAGTCCGTAGGTCATTACGGACATCAGCGCCTGGGCGATTATCGCGGGCAGACCGATGGAGTAAATCTTCCCGATAACCGAGCCGGAGGGTCTGAGATACCGCAGTCCGCTGTCTATCTCCTTGATCAGCCGGAAGTGGAATATCAAAGCCAGCACGCAGGAAACCACCTGACCGATGACCGTGGCAAGCGCCGCGCCGACTATTCCCATCTCAGGGACTCCGAGAAGCCCGTATATCAGCACCGGGTCAAGTACAATATTGGTCACAGCTCCGGCTATCTGGGCTATCGTGGAATAAAGGGAGCGCCCGGAAGCCTGCAGGGTTTTCTCAAACACCGAGAAGAATATGAGCCCGAACGACAGCGTGCAGCAAATTCTGATGTACTCACACGCCATCTGCGTTATTTCGGGATTACTGCTCTGGGAGGAAACGTAAGCGTCCGTGCCGAATATCCCGAAAAGCAGGAACACCACGAATATCACCGCGGCGAGGAACATTGCGTTTCCCGCCGCTTTGCTTGCAAGCTCACGGTTCCCCTGACCGAGGCTGCGGGACATCAGCGCGTTCATTCCAACACCGGTGCCTATCGCCACAGCTACCATAAGCATCTGCACCGGGAATGCGAGGGTCAGCGCGTTGAGCGCCTGCTCGCCGTTTTCCGCCATATTCGAAACGAATGCGCTGTCCACGATGTTGTACACCGCCTGAAGCATCATGGAAATTATCATCGGTATTCCCATGCTGAGCATAAGACGGTTCACCGGAGCGCTCGCCATTCTGTTCTTTTCTGCCTGTTCCATTGTGATTTCTCCTTTCAGACAAAAAAATGCGGCAGCCGCCACCAAATCTGGATTTACGCAACTGCCACACGATTCAATATTTTATTTACGATAAATATTCTAGCAGAAATTTCCCGGAAAGTCAAAGGCTATCCTGCACAAAAATTCAGAAAAATACGGGTCAGATTTCTCCGTTCATTTCGCCGGGTACGCCGCCTATGACGACCTTTGTTCCGTTGAACACAGGCACCGCCGAGCCGGGAGCCGTTTCCTTCTCCTGACCGTTCGGGAGGGTGCTCTGCCACGGGCTTTCCGACAGGTTTTTCAGCCCGAACAGCCCCGGATTCAGCTTGTTGCGGACTACCTCTCCGATGAGGTCAGCGTTCTCGTCAAACAGCTTCGCGCCGTCAAACAGCAGAACCCTCTGCCTGCCGAGGTGGAGCGCCAGCGGCGGCTGATAGTGATTCCCGCAGGGGCAGACTACCTTTCCGTCAGGGTCGCGCTCGCAGCCGGAGATAAATCCCTGCATTCCGCAGGTGCAAGCGGTGATGTCGCCGCGCATACGCACCAGCAGGTCGAGCCACTGCTTTTCTATCAGGCGCTTTTCCGGCTGGAAAAGCCCCGCCGTAAAGGACTGCGTGAACGCCTCGCGGATATAATCCGGCATTATGCGCCAGAATTTGATGATGTTGTTGTGGACTCCGCGCACCGGGCGGTTGGAGTCGTCCTCCGGGTCGTACACGAATTTCGGCTCAAAGCCGTAGTGCCTGCGCTCCGCTTCTTCGGTCAGGCAGACGCTTTTCAGCACCCGGCTGCCCTCCAGAGGGTCGCCGCGCAGCAGCAGACGGAACAGTACGACCGCAAGGGAATAGCGGTCGGTCAGCTTGTCCGGAGCCTTTTCCCCGCGGACTATCTCAGGCGCCATATAACCGGGCTTTCCGGCAATACCGAGATGCTCGCCGTAGGGCGCGATGTTGTCGCAGTCGCATATCAGCACGTTTCCGTCAGACGGGCGAATGAAAAATCCACCGTCGTTCAGGTCCTGATAGCTCCTGCCGGAATTGTGCAGCTCCCTGAACGCTGAGGTTATCCGTATCGCCGCGTTTACCACGGAATACAGCCCGGAGAGCTTCACCCGGGCGTTGAGCACGTCGGAAAACGGCGCGTATTCCGGCGGTATCAGCTCCATCAGGAAGCCGAATCCGTCCGCCGTGTCCGCCGTCATCATCAGCGGCATGATGAAAGCGGGGCTGGAGCTTCCCTCCTCGCACAGCCGCTGGAGGTTCTCCCGGAAAAGCTCCGGATTTTTAAGCTTGTTCGTGAAATACATCTTCAGCGCATAGTCGCGCCCCCGGTAGGAGGCGCGGTATACTGCGCCCTGACCGCCCTGACCGAGAGCCTGCGTGACCTCCGCCTCGCCGCCGAGCTCCATTGGTATCTTATCGCCGACTTTCAGCATCAGAAGCCGCCTCCGGTGATGGAATCAAATTTGTCCTCTGCGGCGGTCTCAGCCTCGTTGCCGCACCACTCGCAGACCGTCTCGGATTCGCCGTTCCAGCAGGTGGTCTTGCCGCACTCCGCGCACTGGAAGAAGCCCTTTGCGCCGCAGTACGGGCAGGAGGGGTACTCCGTGGTGATGTAGATGTTTCCGCTTATCTCGGTGTCGCCGAATTTCTCGCGCTCGGCGGTGCGCTCGTTTACCTTGAACGCCCATGTGGCGTACCAGCCGCCGTCCTCGCGCTGTTCCGTGCGAATGCCGAAAAGAGCGTGTTCGTTCTTGCATTTTGTGAGAATTACTGCTGCTTTCATGTTATCCTCCGAATTTATACAGCGTCAGCGGGCGCCCTCCAGTTTCTCGAGCACCTTTGCGGCTTCCGCATGACCGTTCTCCGCCGCAAGGCGGAAGTATTTCTTAGCCTCTGCACGGTTCTTTTCAACGCCCGTGCCTTTCAGGTACATTACCCCAAGATTGTACTGCGCGATATCCAGACCCTGCTCAGCCGCCTTTGAGAACCAGCTGTACGCCGCATAGACGTTCTTCTCAACTCCGCTGCCGAGGTACAGGCATTTGCCGTAGCTGCACTGCGCCCGGGCGTGTCCGAGCTCCGCAGCGTGGCGGTAGAACATCGCGGCTCCCTGATAGTCCTTTTCCGCGAGACAGCGCCGCGCGGACTGGTAGTCCTCCTCTCCGTCGTCGGGCTGGGGCTCCGGGGGCTCGTTTTCCTCGCGGGGAGGCTCCGGCGCGGGGTTCCCCGGGAGAAGCCTGCGCCAGCGCTCTGCAAGCTCCGGGTCTTTCTGGACGAACGTTCCCGTTTCATAGCACAGCGCCACGAAATCCACTGCGTCCTTATAGCCCGCCTTTGCGGCTTTCAGATACCACTCGAACGCCGCCGCTTCGTTGATGTCGCAGGCGATGCCCTCTGAGAGAAAATATCCGGTCATGTACTGCGCCGCAGGAACTCCGTTTTCCGCCGCCCGCAGGAACCATTCCATAGCGGAATTCACGTCCTGATTGCCGCCGCGCCCCTCCATGAGGTAGAAACCGATGTAGTACTCAGCCTCCGGGCAGTCCTGATGCGCGGACTGCTCGAACCAGTACAGCGCCCGGTCGTAGTCCCGCAGTCTGTCGAAATGCCGCCCCAGACTGTACTGCTCGGCGCTGTCGGTGATGTTCTTGCGGCTCTCGGTCTCTGCGGCAGAGGGCGGAGCCTCTATCCGGAACGAGATATCGCAGCCAAGCGCTGCGGCAACTGCCTCGACAGCCTCGGCGGCGGTCCTGCCCTTGAGCCCTATCTCATCGCGCAGGGAGCGCACACATCTCGCTGCCGCAGCGGAGCGCACCTCGAACGGCTTTCCCTTTACCGCCCGGAGCTTCTGCGCACAGCCGTCGTAAAGTGCGACATAGCACAGCCGGCGCACGGCGCTCTCTTTCGGGAAGATGTCGGCAATGAGCGAGTCAGCGCGCCTGCGGTCGAGCAGCACATCGTCCCCGAAACGCCCGGTGAGGTAGCACAGCACGCCCTTGATATCGCGCACCGGCTCTCCCGCCTTGGTATGGACAGTCTTGCAGTAAGGGCAGAAATCCTGCCTGCCGTCATCGAATACCCTGCCGCATTTTCCGCATACCATGCCGTTCACCTCCCATGCATTCATAGTTATATTGTACCACAAATATCCTGCGATGTCAATTAAAAATGACCCGCAGATTTATGCGGGTCGGAAATCATTCAATTTACAAAAACAACTCTTCTGTGACGGAAATACACGAAATTAACGACCATCATAACAACTCCCGCAATGATGGTGAATATGTCTGCCGCCGATATCAGATCCCACAGCGGAAGCCCTGTCGCCAGACAAAGCCCGCAGAAATACGCCAGAGTCGCCACCAGACGAAAAAGGCACACCCCAACATACAGCCACACCGCATTTCTGCGGAGCGCCGCCAGCCTGAACCGCGCGAACACCAGTCCTGCCCCTACCAGAAGGAACAGCACGCCTGTAACTGCGCAAAGCGGCTTCATTCCCGGGCATACGAGATACGCGAACTTCCACAGCCTGCCCATGCCGAAGCCGGTGAACAGCCTTACCGCGCCGATAAGCGAGCCAAACGCCGCC
>CALBGD010000104.1 GCA_937893735.1 uncultured Clostridia bacterium
ATTCATCAAAACGCTGAATAACGTTCAGAAAGTCGAGGTGCTTCCCTACCACACGCTCGGAAAATTCAAGTGGGAAAATCTCGGCATAAAGTACTCCCTTGAGGACACGAATCCTCCAACTGCCGACCGCGTTGACAACGCGCAGAAGAGGCTCGGCGCAGGAAAATATGCCTGTCAGAAGTAATCAATAACGCAAATCCCCCGGCATCTTTCGGTGCCGGGGGATCGATCTATTCAGGCGTCATTTCATTCAGCTTTTATCAGCCGATTGCGATGTACTTGTTTTCCTTCTGCGGGAGAGCTTCCTTCTTCGGAACGGTCAGCTTAAGCGTACCGTTTTCAAATTTAGCGGTGATGTCATTTTCGGTAACAGCGTCGCCTACATAGAAGCTTCTGCTGCAGCTGCCGGAGTAACGCTCACGGCATACATACTTGCCGTCCTTGTCCTTTTCGTCCTTGGACTCGCTGTTCTCAGCGCTGATGGTCAGGTAGCCGTCGTTCAGCTCTGCCTTGATGTCCTCTTTCTTGACGCCGGGCAGGTCAACTGTAAGCTCAAACGCGTTTTCTGTCTCCTTTATATCGGTCTTCATCATGTTGGACTCTGTTCTTGTGAAGAACGGTGTACCAAAGAAATCGTCAAATACATTGTTTCTGATGCTGGGCATTAACATAAGTCATTACTCCTTTCGCAGATTCTTGGGTCTGCGCTAAAATTTATTTTCAAATTCCGGGAACCGATCCCTGAGGTCTTTCTCCTCATTTCTCTGTTCCCTTCGTTCTGATTATAGTATAGCACAACTTTTTAGCGCTGTCAATAGGAGAGTGCTAATTTTCCTTAAAATGTCACATAAATCACATACTTTTCACATTAATGTTATTAATTTTGCTATCAGATTTTAATGAAATGGCTGTATAATGCGATTTGTACAAATTTAAAACATTTGGTGCAAATAGGATAAATTTTCAATTGCTATTTTAATTTCTATTGACATAATATTTATATTGTGCTATAATGTAACATATGTTACCAAACATATACAAAGGGAGGTAAGCAGCAATGCCGCCAAAAGCGAAATATACCCGCGAGGAGATCGTCAGAATAGCGCTGGATCTTGTCGCAGAGCAAGGTATCTCCGCACTCAACGCCCGCAGTCTGGGCGCAGCGCTGGGAACCTCCACACGGCCGGTATTCACGGCGTTCAAGAATATGGGAGAACTCCTGACGGAAGTAAGAGCCGCTGCGATGGAGCGCTTCAATACATTTGTCAACACGAACGTTATCCAGCCGCCGTTTAAGAATGTCGGCATGAAAATGGTGCTTTTCGCCGCTGAGCAGCCGAAGCTGTTCCAGCTTCTCTACATGAGCGAAAACGAGCAAAATCAGGAATTTGATGGGATTTTCAGCGAGCTTGGAGAAAACAGTGAAAAGTGTATAGAATACATAATGCGCGACTATCAAATGAGCAGGGACGACGCAATGAGGCTGTTTCGCAGCGTGTGGCTGTATACCTTCGGGATCGGCGTGATGATAGCGTCAAAGGTATGCCGCTTCGATGAAAACAAGATTTCCGATATGCTCTCACAGCAGTTCTTTGCAGTTATAAGATTCATCAAGTCCGGCTCCCCGGATAATTCAATGATAGCACAGCCTGTCACGAATTGAGTATAACAAAAGCTCCCCCATATGGAGGAGCTTTTTGCATTGATAGTGAACTTATTCCTCGTCGTCAGACTCGGGAGCGTCCCAGTTGTGCCATACGTTCTGAACATCGTCGTTGTCATCGAGGGCTTCCAGAAGCAGACCCATCTTCTTGATCTGATCTTCGTCTGTAAGGGTTGTGTAAGTAGAGGGGATCTGCGCAGCCTCAGCGGACATTACCTTGTAACCCTTCTTGCCAAGCTCCTCGGCTACTGCTGCAACTGTGGATGGGTCGGTTGTTATCTCAACAACGCCGTCCTCAAAGCTGAAATCATCGCCGCCAGCCTCGAGGATATCCTCCATAGCCTTGTCCTCGTCGATGTCGCCGTCCTCGTTGTCAAGAACGATCATTCCCTTGAGGGTGAACAGGAAGTCAACGCAGCCAGTTGCGCCCATGTTTCCGCCGAACTTGTCAAAATAGTGACGTATCTCGCCCGCAGTACGGTTTCTGTTATCGGTAAGGCACTCAACGATGACTGCAACGCCGTTCGGACCGTAACCCTCGTATACGCAGTCCTCGTAGTCGTTCTTCTCAGCGCCGCCGGCAGCCTTCTTCAGAAGCCTGTCGATGTTGTCGTTCGGGATATTGTTGCTCTTAGCCTTCTGAACCAGCGTGAAAAGCCTGGAGTTGTTCGCGGGATCCGCGCTTCCGGTCTCCTTTATGCAAACAAGTATCTCACGGCTGATCTTTGTGAATACCTTTGCCCTTGCGCCGTCCTTTTCGCCCTTCTTGCGCTTGATGGTGCTCCATTTTGAATGTCCTGACATTGTTTATTCTCCTTATTTTATTATATTATTGTTAGTCCAGCTTCTGGAAGCCCTTGCCCAGAACCTCGCTCGCGCCGGTAATTATTACAAATGCATTCGGATCGGTTTCCTTAACGATCCGCTTCACCTTGACGTACTCGTTTTTGTGGACCGCTATGCAGACTACCTGACGTTCCTCGCCGCTGTACGCTCCCTCGCCTTTCAGCAGGGTGACTCCGCGTTTCTGCTTCAGCAGGCGTTCTGCGATCTCCTGCGGCTTTTCCGAGAAGATCATCAGGAACTTCCCCTCCAGACCGCCGTAGACCAGCATATCAATCACCTTGGCCTGCACGAATACGGAAACTATCGCGTACAGAACCACATCAAGATTCTTATAGACAAAATATCCGCTGAGAGCCACCCCGGCATTTATCAGGAACGATATCTGCCCGAGTTTAATCTCCGGCTTGAAGCGGTTGATTATCTTGTTGATTATATCAGTGCCGCCGGTGGTTCCCTCGCGGGCGTAGACAATTCCAAGCCCCGCGCCCATCAGCAGACCGCCGAAGATCGACGCAAGGATACCGCCGCCGTTATCCGCGATGTAGACCGGAATATCTTTCAGCACATAGTCCGTCATCAGAGAAAGCGACGCTACGCCTATCAGCGTCTTTATCATTGTTTTCCGGTTCAGAAGAATGAACCCGGCTATCAGCAGAGGAATGTTTATCACGCTGATAAGCGT
>CALBGD010000105.1 GCA_937893735.1 uncultured Clostridia bacterium
CACAAATGAGATTCCCGGATGGGGACATGATCATCATGAGCCAGATAAGACGTTCAGTCTTATCTGGCTTTATTTTTTTGGAGGAACAACAATGGATTTTCTGAAAGACAACCTGAAAAAACTATATTTTCGTTTTCTTATCCCATCTCTGGGAAGCGCAATGGTAATGTCGATATATACGCTAACGGACGCAGTAGTCATCGGAAAAGGCGTCGGAGCGGACGCTCTTGCCGCGCTCAGTATTACTACGCCATTGCTGTGCATTTTAATGTCTATGGGAATTTTGTTCGGCGTCGGAGGCTCCGTTCAGATGAATGTAAGCAGGGGCACCGGAGATCATAACAGGGCAAATCGTTTCTTTACGCTGTCCTTTTTTACTCTGGCGTTGATTTCACTGATATTGTGGCTGTCGTATGGATTTGGGATCTCACCGCTGCTGCGTATAATGGGAGCTAATGATATCCTTTACCCCTATGCTATGTCCTATATGAAATATATAAATATGTTTCTTCCGGCAGCCGTTTTTTCAAATTATATCGCGATCTTCGTCCGCGCGGACGGCGATCCGAACAGGGCAATGGCAGGAGTTCTGCTCGGCGGAGCGGTAAATATCGTTCTGGATATTGTTTTTGTATTCCCCTGCCAAATGGGCATGGGTGGCGCCGCTCTTGCTTCTGTGCTTGGAATGGTGGTTCAGGTCACCGTTGGGATCACACATTTTTTCAGCATGAAAAACGGGCTGAAATTCATAAAGCCGAAGCACATATTTTCAAGTGTAGCGCAGATAATCGGAAATGGGATCTCCAGCTTTTTTAATGAACTTGCAAATGGATTTATCGTATTGCTTTTTAACGTTCAGATCCTGAAATACTGCGGCGAATCCGCGCTTTCAGTGTACAGTGTGATTTCAAACTGCGTTATCCTGGTGAACTCTCTGTTTACGGGAGTGGGGCAGACTATCCAGCCGATTATTGCGACAAATTATGGCGCAGGTAAATGGGAAAGGATCCAAAAAATCAGGGGAATGTCCTACCTGACAATTACGCTTATGGGCGCAGTATTTTCGATGAGCGGAATACTGTTTCCTCTGGTGATATGCGGTGCGTTTATGGAAGTGAACAGTGAAATAGAACTGCTTGCGCAAAACGCAATACGCACTTATTTCATAGCCTTTCTGCCAATGGGAATAAATCTGCTTACATCGTATTATTTGCAGTCTGTTTTAAGCGTCAGGAAATCGCTGTGCATTTCGCTGCTTAGAAATATTGTTCTGAGCGGCATCGCTATCCTGATTTTTCCGCTGATTTTTGATGGCGGCAGCTTATGGTTCGTAATGCCTGTCGTTGAAGTCGTGGTGCTGTTCGTCAGCATTATTTTTGTAAAGACAACGAAATTTATGAAAAAAGATACGGTTTAATTATTTGGTGAATTTAAGGCAATACCGCACAAGATTAGTACGGTATTGCCTTAATTTTAAATATATCCGCCCAATAATTAACCACAAAGGTGATTTTAAGCGAAATATTATCAGAAGCTTCTGTCACTTTAAAACCGCAGCTTTTTGAATCTGGTATTATCATTTATTCTTATTCTGAACATTGAAATATGCTCAGTTTTGGCTATAATTAATATCAAGAGAGCGCTCAGGACTACAATATCACAAGGAGAACAACACCATGTCAGACAGACTTGAACTTAATAAGAACCTCGCCCAGATGCTTAAGGGCGGTGTAATAATGGACGTAACCACTCCGGAGCAGGCAAAGATCGCAGAAGCGGCGGGAGCCTGCGCAGTAATGGCACTGGAGCGTATTCCGGCGGATATCCGCGCTGCCGGCGGCGTTTCCAGAATGAGCGACCCGAAGATGATCAAGGGCATTCAGGAAGCCGTTTCTATCCCGGTAATGGCGAAGTGCCGCATAGGACATTTCGCTGAGGCTCAGATACTCCAGGCAATTGAGATCGACTACATCGATGAAAGCGAAGTACTTTCTCCTGCTGACGACAAGTATCACATCGACAAGACCAAGTTTGACGTTCCGTTCGTATGCGGTGCAAAGGATCTGGGTGAGGCGCTCCGCCGTATAAACGAAGGCGCTTCCATGATCCGCACCAAGGGTGAGCCCGGCACCGGCGACGTTGTTCAGGCAGTACGTCACATGAGAATGATGCAGAGCGAGATACGCCGTATCGGTTCCATGTCCGACGACGAGCTGTATGAAACTGCAAAATCGCTTGCAGTACCGTATGAGCTTGTTAAGTACGTTCACGAGAACAAAAAACTGCCGGTGGTTAATTTTGCAGCAGGCGGTGTTGCAACTCCCGCAGACGCTGCGCTAATGATGCAACTCGGCGCAGAGGGCGTATTCGTAGGCTCCGGCATTTTTAAATCCGGAAACCCTGAAAAGCGCGCAGCGGCTATTGTCAAAGCTGTCACCAACTTCACTGACGCGAAGCTGCTCGCAGAGCTTTCCGAGGACCTCGGCGAAGCTATGGTAGGCATAAACGAGCAGGAGATCGCGCTGCTCATGGCGGAGCGCGGAAAGTGATGAGAATAGGTGTTTTAGCGCTCCAGGGCGCATTTATCGAGCATGAAAAAATGCTTTCACGGCTCGGCGTGGATAGCTTTGAGATACGCCAGCTTAAAGATCTTTCACAGCCAATGGACGGACTTATTATTCCGGGTGGTGAAAGCACGGTACAGGGCAAGCTGCTGCTGGAGCTTGGCATGATGGGACCTCTGCGTGATATGATATCATCCGGACTTCCGGTTTTCGGCACCTGCGCCGGACTGATACTTCTTGCAAAGGACATAGAAGGCGGCGAAGCACCGCACCTTGCAGCAATGGATATCACCGCGAAACGCAACGCTTACGGCAGACAGCTCGGGAGCTTTTCGTTCAGCGGGGAATTCAGGGGGCTCGGAATCATTCCGATGACATTTATCCGGGCACCGTATATCAGCCGCTCCAATGGCGCGGAAATTCTTGCCGAGGTAAATGGAAAAGCTGTTGCAGCACGCCAGAAGAATATGCTGGTAACAGCATTTCACCCGGAGCTTACCGGCGATACATCGGTACACAGCTATTTCCTGGATATGGCTCAGTCATCGGAAAAGTTCCCGGCGGCTGTATAATAGCATTCATCGCCGGAAATAGTATCTTCTCAATAGTCTGGGGCGCACAATTTTGTGCGCCCCGCGTTGCTTAGATTGATCTTTTTGTGGGCGCTGTTACAATCTGGATTGAAAACAAAAATTTCTTACCACTCGTTGGGAATACCTGATTTTACACAAATTTAACAGAACAGAGGTTTCGGATTTTACTCTATTTTTAGTATAATATAAAAAATAGTATATTAAAAAAGGGAGATTTAAAAAATGGGTAAAACAGCCGTATGCGATAAGCAGATATACATGAACAGGGAGCTTTCGTGGCTTAAATTCAACGAGCGAGTGCTTGAAGAAGCAGAAAGCGAGAAAGTGCCGCTTTGTGAAAGACTTTCATTCGTTTCGATATTTCAGAGCAATCTTGACGAGTTCTTCATGGTGCGCGTCGGGTCGCTGATCGACCAGATGCTGCTTGATAAAAATATCCGCGACAATAAAACCGACCTGACCTCTGGTGAACAGCTCGACGCGGTACTTGAAAGAGTGCGGGTGCTTAACGAGCGTAAGGATCTTGTTTACAGCAAGCTGATGGGCAGACTGGAGGAACACGGCGTGCGTATCGTTGACTTCCGGAACATCGACAAAAAAGAGAACCGCCGGCTTGAGGAATATTTCAATTCCGAGATAGTTCCGTTCCTGTCGCCGGTCATCGTTGGCGACAGACAGCCGTTTCCGTTTCTGAAAAACAAGGAGATATACGCAGCGACGGTCCTTGAAAGGAAGAATGGTAAGCAGAAGCTGGGGATTATCCCGTGCGGGGCAGGGGTTATCCCCAGGCTTATCGAGGTCGGAAAGAACAGCGGTACATATATACTGTCCGAGGAGCTTATACTCCATTTTGCGCCCTCTGTGTTCAAGGAGTACATCGTAAAGTCAAAGTCGCTTATCCGGGTAACGAGAAATGCGGACATAGATGCTGACGCTCTCTATGATGAGGACCTTGACTACCGCGAATTCATGGAAGATATAATCAGCCGGAGAAAGCGTCTGCGTCCTGTCCGCATTGAGCTTTCCCGTGCGCTTGATGATGAAATAGTCGAGAAGCTGTGCCAGAATCTGGACATAGAGCGCAAGTATGTGTTCAGAAATATGTCGCCGCTGGATCTGTCCTTTGTGTTCGGGATACAGGATTTTCTCCGTCAGGAATCGAAGCTGTTCTATCCGAAGCGTGTTCCCCAGAAATCAGCGCAGTTCACCGAGGGCAGGCCTGTTCTTGATCAGATAAAGGAAGGCGACAAGTTCCTGTGCTATCCGTTTGATAGTATCAAGCCTTTTCTGACAATGCTCCATGAAGCTGCGGAGGATAAGAACGTCGTTTCGATAAAAATGACACTGTATCGTGTCGCGAAGAGCAGCGAGGTGGTAAATGCACTGATAGAGGCTGCTGAAAACGGCAAGGACGTTCTTGTTCTTGTTGAGCTGAAAGCGCGCTTTGATGAGGAAAACAACATCGAGTGGTCGCGCCGTCTTGAAAAGGCGGGCTGTTCTGTGATATATGGCCTGAATGGTTATAAGGTGCATTCAAAGCTT
>CALBGD010000106.1 GCA_937893735.1 uncultured Clostridia bacterium
GAACTGGCAGACACGATAGATTTAGGTTCTATTGCCTCCGGCGTGCAGGTTCAAGTCCTGTCAGGCGCACCAAGTCGAGTGCCTCGACACGCAGTTCGCGTGCTGAGGCGCTTTTTATTTTAGGTTTTCACTCGCGTTAAGAACTGGCTGAATTTAATGGCACGCACCAGCGCGGCAAAATATCCGATTTTTCTCAGCCGTCCCGGAGTGGGACGGTTGTTTTGCTTCGCAAAACCGAAAAATCTCGGGCTGACGCTTCGCCGATGGGTGGACTTTTCACGAGGCGCTTAATTTACTCGCGCTCGAATTGAGTTGATTCTGTGTTGTGAATAAGTGATTTATTAATTTAGACTTTTTCAGTTTTCCCATTCCGGGGCGGCTGATTATCGCCAGCCTGAGAGCCGCGCATTACAACGCGGCTCTTTCTATTGCAATTCTGATGAAAAAGGTGTATAATGTACCTATTGACCAAATACAACAGGAGAACACTATGAAGAAGTTTTTAGCCGCAGCAGCGGCAGTCGTTATAGCCCTCGGAGCCACGGCGTGCTCCGGAAGCTCCACGCAGAGCGCCGCAGAATCCCGCACCGAAAGCGGCAGCGTTGTTTCGTCCTGCGGGATATCCGTGCCATTTGGCGGGGACTGGACGGTGTACACGGGGGATTCCGTGTATGAGCAGCTTCTCGGGGAGGACGATGAATCCGGCAGTGCGGACGACCTGCGCAAAAGCTACGAGGACAACGGCACAGCCTGCCTGCTTTACGCGGTTAATTCCGATAAATCCGCGGTGATGTCCCTCACCACCGTGACCATAACCACGGACGAGACCACCGGCGAGCGGCTCACCGCCGAGGATTATGCGCGCAGCAACCATGACACCGCCATCTTCACCTATCAGGCGAGCGGATTCACCACGCGCAACAGCAGCTTCGGCGAGGAAACTATCGGCGGGAAGCCCGGCTATCTGTCGCACTATGAGCTGTGTACTGATGAGGAGGCCTCCGAGCTGCTTCTGGGTCAGTCGGAATTCATCTATGAGCTTGACGGGAAATTCTGCTCGCTGCAAGCGTATTACCACACCGAGGAAGCCGCGCAGCAGACCGGGGATATCCTCGCCGCCGTCACCGCAAAGTGATGGAGCTTCGCGAAATCTCAGCCGCCGTATTCGACCTTGACGGCACCGTGCTGGATTCCTCCTGGATATGGGACGGTCTCGGGGAGCGCTACCTCATAAGCCGTGGGATCACTCCCGCGCCGGGGCTTACGGAGACCCTCCGGGTGATGAGCGTTGAAAAGGGCTGCGAATTCCTGCGGGACAGCTACCCGCTGGGGCTGACCTCCGGCGAGATACAGCAGGGGATACTCGGCATGATAGCCGATTTCTACCGCCGGGAGTGTCTGCTGAAGCCGGGTGCCGCAGAGCTGCTTGAACTTCTCGCCCGGCGCGGAGTCGGCATATCCGCCGCCACCGCCGGAGAAAAGGAGCTTGCTCTGGCAGCGCTTGAAAGGCTCGGCGTGCTGCGGTATTTCTCAGGGATATTCACCTGTGCGGAGTACGGCGGGAAAGAAAAGCCGGACATCTTTGTGGCGGCTTCCTCCGCCCCGGCGGAGCGCACGGCGGTGTTCGAGGATTCGCTCCACGCCGTGATAACCGCGAAACGCGCCGGATTCATCACCGCCGCCGTCTGCGACAGCTCTGAGCCGGAGCAGGCGCTCCTGCGGGAGACCGCCGCGTACTACCGCCGCGACCTGTCAGGATATATCGCCGAC
>CALBGD010000107.1 GCA_937893735.1 uncultured Clostridia bacterium
GGCGGTGTTTGAGGCAACAAAGCTCCCGACGATAGCAGACGACAGCGGTCTTGAAATAGACTTCCTGAACGGCGCTCCCGGTATCTACTCCGCGAGATACGCCGGCGAGGGAGCCTCTGATAAGGAACTGTGCGAAAAAGTGCTGGAGGAGATGCACGGAGTATCCAGACCTCTGCGCGAAGCAAGGTTCGTGTGCTCCATTTACTTCATCTATGCAGAGGACGACGAGTATTCCGTAAACGGCACCATCGAGGGCTACATAGGCGACGAGATGGTGGGCAGCAAGGGCTTCGGCTACGACCCCATTTTCATGGTGGACGAGGACAGGAGCATGGCGGAGCTCGACGAGGACGAGAAGAACAAAATAAGCCACCGCGCAAGGGCTTTCGAGCAGCTTGCGGAGATTTTAAAGGAGAAATTCGGTTAATGCTGACCAGTAAACAGAGGGCACATCTGCGCTCCATCGCGCAGAGCTACAACACTATATTTTTCGTAGGAAAGCAGGGCATCGGCGAGGAGCTCGTAAAGCAGCTTGACGATGTTCTGAACTGCCGCGAGCTCATCAAGGTGGGCGTTCAGGAGAACTGCGAGTTCACCGCGCGCGAGGCGGCAGACCAGATAGCGGAGCTGACAAAATCCGAGGTGGTGCAGGTCATCGGCAGGAAGTTCGTGCTATGGCGCCGCAGCAAGGACCCCAAGAAGCGGGTGATAGAACTTGAGTGACAGCGTAAAAAAGACCGGAATCTTCGGCGGAGCGTTCAACCCCGTGCACAACGGGCACGTCAGACTCGCGGAGGAGGCAGTGAAGCAGCTCAAGCTGCGTAAATTACTGATAATCCCGACCTACGTTTCGCCGCACAAGCACACGGAGCTCCTGCCATACGAGGACAGGGCGGAGATGTGCCGCCGCGCTTTCGGGCATATTCCCGGGGCGGAGGTCAGCGATATCGAGGTAAGGCTCGGCGGGACAAGCTATTCCATCAACACGATACGCGCGCTGAAGGAGCTTTACCCGGACGAGAGCTTTTTCCTGCTCATCGGCGGGGATATGCTGTTCAGCTTCGACAAGTGGTACAGGTATGAGTCTATCTTAAAGGAAGTCAAGGTCTGCGCCGCGGCGCGCGACGGCGACAGCCTTGTTGATATGATGGAATACGCCAACGAGCTGGGCAGAATAAAGGTGCTCCCGACGCAGGTGGTGGAGATGTCCTCCACCGAGGTGCGTGAAAAGGCGGCGGCAGGCGGGGATATCTCCGGAATGGTGCCGCAGGGAGTTGCGGACTATATCCGCGAAAAGGGATTGTACAAGGCTTGACGGAGGCAGTATTTTGAGCAGATACAAGGAATTTGACGAGTATGAGAAGCTCATAAAGGAGCGGCTCTCGAAAAAGCGCTTCACCCACAGCATGAATGTTGCGGAGGCCTGCTACGACCTCGCGGAGAGATTCGGCGCGGACAAGAAGCGCTGCTATCTCGCGGGGCTCCTGCATGACATCATGAAGGAGGATACTCCCGAGCGCCAGAAGCAGATGACGGTTGAGAGCGGGCTCCGCCCCGACCCGGCGGAGGTGGATACTCCGGCGCTGTGGCACGCTGTGGCTGGCGCGGCTTACGTCCGGGACAAGCTGGGCATCAGCGACGAGGAGATACTGACCGGTATACGCTTCCACACGATAGGCTGTGCTAAAATGACGCTTCTGGAAAAGATCGTGTATCTCGGGGATATGATATCCGCCGAGAGAAGCTACAAGGACGTTGACCACTTCCGCAAGATATGCCATAACGACCTCGACAAGGCGATGGCGGTGGCGCTCGCCTACAACATCATGGACGTCTGCCGCAAATGCGGGCATATCCCGCACTATACCTTTGAAGCATACAACTACTATCTCAAATACAATAAGGACAAGGAGATCTTATGACAGACAGAGAAGAACTTGAAATTGCCGTAAAAGCGCTTGATTCCAAGAAAGCTATCAAGATAAACGCTATCAAGGTCGAGGACCTCACTATCCTCGCAAATTACTTTGTTATAGCTTCCGCCTCCAGTACAACGCAGGTAAAGGCGCTGGCTGACGAGGTGGAATACCAGCTCGGCGAAAAGGGCGTGAAGCCCAAGAGCATTGAGGGCTACCAGAGCCAGACGTGGATAATCCTAGACTACTACGACGTGATGGTGCACGTTTTCCTTGAGGAGACCCGCGATTTCTACCAGCTCGAGCGCCTCTGGGCGGACGGTACTCCGGTTGACATATCTCACCTTATCAAGGAGTAATTGTATACTGCAAAATATCCTGAAAGCGTCTGACTGAATTGTGCAAAATCACGAAAATACAAAAATGCGCATAAATTTTGGATAACTGCTTGACAAATCAGGGTGTTTGCGATATAATTATTTATATACTTTTTGTATAACTACTATAAAATGTAGATAACCTATGCCTTATGGCAAAGGGAGGGAAATATAGATGGCAGAAATTCGTCTTGGCAAAAATGAATCTCTTGACACCGCACTCAAGCGGTTCAAGCGTTCATGCGCAAGGGACGGCGTTCTTGCTGAAGTTCGTAAAAGAGAGCATTACGAAAAGCCTTCGGTAAAACGTAAAAAGAAGTCCGAAGCTGCTCGTAAGCGCAAGTTCTGATTTTACTGAACTAAGTGCGACTAAAACACAACGGTTGAACCGGGCAGGGCTCCTGTCCGGTTTAATTGTCTTTTGAGGAGGAAACTCATGCTGTTTAAGCCGACCTTCTGGCTGAAAAGCGTTTTGCAGATAGACGAGGATTTCCTGCGCAGAAACGGAGTTAAGGCGCTCGTCCTTGATATGGACAACACCCTCTCCATGCACGGCAATCCCGCCGCCGAGGACGGCGTGAACGAATGGCTCGATAAAATGCGCGGGCTTGGCGTAAAAATGCGCGTGGTGTCCAATAACACGAACAAGCGCGTGGCTCCGCTTGCGGCAATGCTGGGGCTGGAGTTCACCGCAAACGGTGCAAAGCCGCTGACCTTCGGCGTGAACCGCGCCGTTAAGGCTATGGGAGTCGGGAAGTCCGAGACGCTCGTGGTGGGCGACCAGATCTTCACCGATGTTATGGCGGGGAATCTCGCCGGGATACGCACAGTTCTGGTGGAGCCGTTCCACCTTGAAAAGACGTGGACGTTCCGGCTGAAGCGCCGCATAGAGAGCGTTGTGTTCCACAGGGATTATTCGAAGCTGGAGGAGAAGTAAATGGGTATTTCATTCGGACCGGGAGGAAACGGCGAGAGCTGGGGAAAGCGCAAGTTCCCTGAACAGCTCCCGGAGTACCTCAAAGGGCTCGGGCTGAACGGTTATGAGATAGAATGCGGCAGGGGAGTGCGGCTTTCCGAGAAAACTCCCGCGCTGCTGCCGGGGCTGGCTCAGGAGCACGGTATATATGTTACGCTGCACGCGCCCTACTTCATTTCGCTTTCCTCCGTGACGGAGGAAACGCGGCTGAAAAGCGTTGAGTACATTCTCCAGTCGGCGCAGGCGGCTCATTCCGTGGGCGCAAGGAAGATAGTCGTGCACAGCGGGAGCTGCTCCAAGATGACCCGGGAACAGGCGACAGAGCTTGCAAAGGACACGCTCAGAATCGCGCAGGCGCGTCTGGATTCCGAGGGGCTTTCAGACATCATCATCTGCCCGGAGACCATGGGCAAGGTGAACCAGCTTGGCACGCTGGAGGAGGTTCTGGAGCTGTGCGGCGTGGACGAAAGATTCCTGCCGACAGTGGATTTCGGGCACCTCTACGCGCGCACGCACGGCGGCATCACCTGCCGGGAGGACTACGCGCGTATGCTGGATCTCATCGCGGACAAGCTCGGCACGGAGCGCCTGAACAATATGCACATTCATTTCAGCCGGATTGAGTTCACGGACGGCGGCGAGAAGAAGCACCTCACGTTTGAGGACACGCAGTTCGGCCCGGAATATCAGCCGCTCATGCAGGAGATACACGACAGGAAAATGCAGCCCTCCATAATCTGCGAATCCGCAGGCACTCAGGCGGAGGACGCCGCGGAAATGAAGCGCTACTTTGAATCGCTGTAAAGGAGAACCCGATGGGCGCCATTTATAAGAACAATGAACTCATGGACGCGGTGCGCTGCATAGAGATGCGGCTGCTGCGGTATTTCACCGCCTGCGAGAACGAGCAGCACCACCTGGAGGTCACGGAAAACGCGATCACCGAGCGGCTGATTCCCAAGGTGGAGGAGCTTCTCGCGGAGGACGGAATGGAGGGCGGCGAGCACACGCTGTCCCGAAAGCACTATCAGGGGCAGACGGCGCTGTTTGTCGATAAGGCGGGCTATGTCGCGAACTACCAGTTCATGAAGGGCATTATGTGCGACGGCTACCGGAAGATCGGCTATATCCCGTTTGAGGGCTCCGGAAGCGTGAAGTACGAGGGCGAATCGATCCTTGACATGATCGAGGATCTGTACGGCGGTATCTCGATGTACGAATTCGCGAAGAAATACCGCACGAATATCCCGATGAGGGGCAAGGACAAGCTGCTCGACGGGCTGGCGTACGTTCTCCGGCTGGGGGCGAAAAACGGCTTCCGGGAGGACGAGGTCGTGGATATGTTCGCCTATCAGAACGGAGTTTCGCTGTCCATAACCGGCGACAAGAAGATCATGACAAACGTGATGTTCATGTTCATTTCCCGGAACACCCAGCTCCTGAATATGAACAAGCCAAAGCTGGAGGACGGGGAGCTGGTCGCCGGAGGAAATGTAGTCAGGTTCGATATCGTATATGATTTCCGGCTTGCCGACCCTGAGCGCTCCATCGAGAAAATGCGGCTTGACGCGGAGATATGCCTTGTCTACAAGATACTTCCGAGCGGGGAGCGCCTGACGCGCAGCATTCCCGTCAGCTACACTCCCGAGGAGGCAGGGCGAATAACGGCGCTGATGAAAATGCTGTACTTCCCGGCGACGCTCCGCCAGAAGATGCACGGCGTTCCGGTGACAGTGGGCGAGGAGTTCAGGGACAACTACTACCTGTTCCATGGAACTCCGGAGCAGAAAAAGGCGGTAAACGAAAAGTGGGCTTCCACGGACGCGGGTTACAGGCGCATTCTTGAACTGAACGCGCGCAACCGCGGCAAATGATTTCACAGGGGGTAATGATATGAAGAAAATACTTATTATGAACGGTCCGAACCTCAACCTTTTGGGCGAGCGCGAGCCGAATATCTACGGCCATGAAACGCTGAACTCCATCAACGACATGATTGATGAAAAGGCGCGCTCCATGGGGTATGAGCCGGTGTTCTTCCAGAGCAATTCCGAGGGCTCGCTCATCGACAGGCTGCACGAATCCCGCATGGACTGCGCGGGAGTTATCCTCAACGCGGGAGCCTACACGCATTACAGCTACGCTATCCGTGACGCTATCACAGCGATAAAGATACCGGTCATCGAGGTCCACCTCTCCAATGTGAACGGCCGCGATGAATTCCGCAAGAATTCCGTTATCGCGCCGGTCTGCAAGGGAACCATCGCGGGCTTTGGAAGCTTCAGCTACATTCTCGCGCTGTACGCCCTGGACAACATTCTGGGAGGCTGCAATGAATAATATCGAGCGGCTCCAGAAAATGCTCCCGGCGGATAACTGCGCGGCGCTTATCACATCTGACGTCAGCAGGCGGTATTTCTGCGGATTCAAGTCCTCGGCGGGTGTTATCCTTGTGACCAAGGAGCAGGGGTATCTTATCATAGATTCACGCTACTTCGACAAGGCAAAGCAGCGCGTCACAGACTGCCGCGTTATGCTGCTGGAGGACATGAGGACCCAGCTTTCGGAGCTCCTGCTCAAGCACAACATACGCTCCCTCATGCTGGAGAGCGACTACATGACCCTGACGGAGTTCGCGGACTACCGCGATAAGCTCCATTTCGTGGAGCTTGACCCCTCGCCGGAGCTGTCGCAGTTCATCTGGGATATGCGCATAATCAAGTCCAGTGAAGAGGTAGAGCTTATCGTAAAGGCGCAGCGAATCGCGGAGAAAGCGTTCGAGCGGCTCATCGACAACATCAGCCGGGACATGACCGAAAAGCAGGTCGCGGCTCTGCTGAACTACTACATGATGGACTGCGGCGCGGACGACCTCTCGTTCGAAACCATCGCGGCTTCGGGTGTGAATTCCGCTTCGCCGCACGCCGTCCCAATGGATAAGAAGCTCTGCGAGGGCGACTTCCTGACGCTGGATTTCGGCGCGGTGGTGGACAGTTACCACAGCGATATGACGAGGACTCTCGCGGTAGGTAAGATCTCACCGGAGATGGAGAAGCTCTACAATGCCGTGTACTACGCGAATCAGGACGGTATCAAGGCGGTAAGACCCGGGATAAACGGCAAGGTGGTTGACAGCGTTGCAAGGGCGACTCTGGCGGCTTGGGGCGGCTATGACAAGTATTTCGGGCACGGTCTGGGTCACGGCGTTGGTCTGGAGATACACGAGCAGCCCACGCTCTCACAGCGCAGCCGCTCAATGCTGAAGCCCGGAATGATAGTCACCGTGGAGCCCGGCGCTTATATCTCCGGTAAGTTCGGCGTGAGAATAGAGGATATGGTAGTTGTTACAGAAAATGGCTGCGATGTTCTCACAAAATCAACAAAAAACCTTATTCACATATAATTTTTCAAAATTTTCTTAAAAAGGGCTTGAAAAATCGGGCGAAATAGGGTAAAATAAAAGAGATAGAATTATACGGACGGGCTTTCCAGAAAAAGGGTACCCTCCGGATAAACGGCGCGGATTATTTCGAGACGGGCGCCGCATAAATACTAATACTAATTTGGAGGTTCCCTACTATGATCACAGCAGGAGATTTCAGAAACGGCATGACATTCGAGGAAGACGGCAACGTAATGCAGATCATCGAATTCCAGCACGTTAAGCCCGGTAAGGGCGCAGCGTTCGTTAGAACAAAGGTGAGAAACGTTATTACCGGCTCCGTTGTAGAAAAGACCTACAACCCTACCGCTAAGTTCCCCACCGCTTACGTTGAGAGAAAGGATATGGAATACACCTACTCCGACGGCGAGCTCTATCACTTCATGGATTCCGAGACCTACGAGGACGTTCCCGTTAACGCTTCCGACGTTGGCGACAACTTCAAGTTCGTTAAGGAGAACATGGTATGTAAGGTTCTGTCCTACAAGGGCAAGGTATTCGGCGTAGAGCCTCCGAACTTCGTTGAGCTCCAGGTTACACAGACCGACCCCGGCTTCGCTGGCAACACTGCTACAAACGCAACCAAGCCCGCTACGCTCGAGACCGGCGCTGAGATCCGCGTTCCGCTGTTCATCAACGAGGGCGAGTTCATTCGTATCGACACAAGAACCGGCGAATACATGGAGCGTGTAAAGTAA
>CALBGD010000108.1 GCA_937893735.1 uncultured Clostridia bacterium
TATCCGCTTCGGAAAGCCTGCGGATATCCCGCACGGAAAGCTCACATCGGAGTTCCGCAAGCTGTTTGACAAGGAACACTACTGCGAGATGGTCGAGAAAGCTAAGCACTACATCTATGAGGGCGATATCTTCCAGGTGGTTCTCTCCAACCGTCTTGACGCAGATTTTGAGGGAAGCCTGTTCGACGCTTACAGAGTGCTGCGCGCGACCAATCCTTCGCCCTATATGTTCTTCTTCTCCAGCGACGATATGGAGATAGCGGGCGCTTCCCCGGAGACCCTCGTAAAGCTGGAAAACGGCGAGCTGCACACATTCCCGCTTGCCGGAACACGCCCGCGCGGCGCAACGGACGAGGAGGACAAGGCTCTTGAAACCGAGCTGCTCCACGATGAAAAGGAGCTTTCAGAGCACAATATGCTGGTCGACCTCGGCAGAAACGACATCGGCAAGGTAAGCAAATTCGGCACCGTTGAGGTCGAGAAATATATGTGCATAGAGCGCTACTCGCACGTTATGCACATCGGCTCGACCGTTCGCGGCGAGATCCTCGACAGCAAATCCGCGCTGGACGCGGTGGATGCTATCCTCCCGGCGGGAACGCTCTCCGGCGCTCCGAAGCTCAGGGCGTGCGAGATAATCAACGAGCTGGAAAACAACAAACGCGGAGTTTACGGCGGCGCGGTGGGCTACATTGATTTCCGCGGAAATCTCGACACCTGCATAGCTATCCGCCTTGCTTTCCACAAGAACGGCAGGGTGTTCGTGAGAAGCGGCGCAGGAATCGTTGCTGACAGCGTTCCCGAGAACGAGTTCAACGAGTGCATAAACAAGGCGAAGGCGGTAATGAACGCGCTCACCATCGCACAGGAGGAGAATTTATGATACTTCTGATAGACAATTACGACAGCTTTTCATATAATCTTTATCAGCTCATCGGCGGGATAGATCCGGATATAAAGGTCATTCGCAACGATGAAATGACGGTTGACGAGATACTCGCGATGAAGCCCTCCCACATCATCGTAAGCCCCGGTCCAGGACGTCCCTGCGACGCGGGCGTGTGCGAGGACGTAATAAAGGCCGCCGCCGGAAAAATACCGCTGCTCGGCGTATGCCTCGGTCATCAGGCGATTTGCGAGAGCTTCGGCGCCGAGATAACCTACGCGAAGAAGCTCATGCACGGCAAGAAATCCCTCACCGAGCTGGACACGGAAAGCACGCTGTTCCGGGGGCTTCCTGAGAAATGCGAGGTCGCAAGGTATCATTCCCTCGCGGCTTCCGAGGACGGATTCCCCGAGTGCCTGAAGGTCACGGCGCGCACGGACGACGGCGAAATAATGGCGGTGGAGCACAGGGACTACCCGATTTACGGGGTACAGTTCCACCCGGAATCAATACTTACACAGAACGGAAGAAAAATGGCTGAGAATTTTCTGGAGGTAACATTATGATCAAGGAAATGATAAAGAAGGCTGCGGCAGGAACCGACCTCACATACGACGAGGCTGCGGAAGTCACCCGCGAAATAATGACCGGAAACACAACTCCGGCGCAGACCGCGGCTTATCTTACTGCGCTCCATATCAAGGGCGAGACTGCGGACGAAATTTCCGCAAGCGCTTATGTTATGCGTGACTGCGCGCTCCGTGTGAACTATCCCGGCGACATTCTGGAGATAGTAGGCACCGGCGGCGACGGCTCCAACTCCATCAATGTTTCCACTATTTCCGCGCTGGTGTGCGCTGCGGCCGGAGCAAAGGTCGCAAAGCACGGCAACCGCGCAGCCTCCAGCAAGTGTGGCACCGCTGACTGCCTTGAGGCTCTCGGCGTGAACATCTCCACCGACCCCGAGGGAAGCATGAAGCTCCTTGACGAGGTGGGAATGTGCTTCCTGTTTGCGCAGAAGTACCACAGCGCAATGAAGTATGTAGGACCTGTCCGCAAGGAGATAGGCATTCCGACAGTATTCAACATTCTGGGGCCGCTCACGAACCCGGCGCACGCAAACTTCCAGCTCCTCGGAGTGTACAAGCCGGAGCTTCTCTTGCCGATGGCGAAAGCCCTGATGAAGCTCGGAGTAAAGCGCGGTATGGCGGTTTACGGCACGGACGGACTTGACGAGATTTCCGTCAGCGACGCTACTCTCGTTGTGGAGTTCGCAGACGGCGAGTTCAAAAAGTACGAGATAACCCCGGAGCAGTTTGGATTCACACGGCATGAAAAATCCGAGCTTGCCGGAGGAACTCCCGCTGAAAACGCTGACGCGGCGCGCCGCATACTCTCCGGAGAAAAGGGCGCTGGCAGGGACGCTGTGCTCCTGAATGCGGGCGCGGCTCTGCATATTCTGAAAGAAATAACCATTGAAGAGGGCATACGTCTGGCGGCTGAGATAATCGACAGCGGCGCGGCGCTCCGCACTCTGGACAAATATATCAAGGTCTCCAACGAGGTAAAGGCATGATTTTAGACGAAATAGCAGAGCGCACCAGACAGCGCGTCGCAGAGGAAAAATCCGCAGTCCCGCTGGCGGAGATGAAAAAACGCGCTCTCGCAATGGACGCAAACACCGGATTTCCCTTTAAAAAGGCGCTCGGCGGCGATGACATCTCCTTTATCTGCGAGGTAAAGCGCGCTTCCCCGTCCAAGGGAATGATCGCGGAGGATTTCCCGTACCTTGAAATTGCAAGGGACTACGAGCGCGCAAGCGCTTCCGCGATATCCTGCCTTACTGAGCCGTTCTGGTTCAAGGGAAAGGACGAGTACCTGACCGAAATATCACGCGCTGTGAATATTCCGGTACTCCGCAAGGACTTTACTGTGGACGAGTACATGATCTATCAGGCAAAGACCCTCGGGGCTTCCGCAGTGCTGCTTATCTGCTCGATACTGAGCCGAGAACAGCTCGCGGAATACCTTGAAATTGCGCACAGTCTGGGACTTTCGGCGCTGGTTGAGGCTCATGATGAGGAAGAGGTCAGGACGGCTCTTTCGGTCGGAGCGGGAATAATCGGGGTCAACAACCGCGACCTTAAAACATTCACCGTGGATATACACAATTCCGCAAGGCTGAGGAAGCTGGTTCCGCCTGAAGTGCTGTTCGTTTCCGAAAGCGGTATCAGGACAGCCGCTGATGTCGCGGCGCTCCGTGAGAATGGCACAAATGCTGTTCTCATCGGCGAAACACTCATGCGCAGCCCGGACAAAAAAGCGGCTCTGGCTGAGCTCAGGGGTCACTGACATGAAGATTAAGCTGTGCGGAATGTTCCGCGAATGCGACATAGATTACGCGAACGAAGCAAAGCCGGATTACATCGGGTTCGTGCTGGAGTTCCCGAAAAGCCACCGGAGCATTGGCTTTGATACG
>CALBGD010000109.1 GCA_937893735.1 uncultured Clostridia bacterium
GACTCAACCTTAGAATCACCGCCCGCCGCGTTGACAGGCTCCGGGAGCTGAAAGCGGAGCTTATCAGGGACTACGGCGTAAAGGTGCACGTCATCGCGGCTGACCTCTCTGACACAAAGCAGTGCGTTGAGCTTCACCGCCGCGTTAAGAAATACAACATAGACGTATTTGTTAACAACGCGGGCTTCGGCGTTTTCGGGGAATTCACCGACACCGACCTTGACCGTGAGCTTGATATGCTGGACGTGAATGTAAAGGCGTTCCACACGCTGTTCAAGCTGTTCCTTCAGGATTTCAGAAAGCGCGATTACGGCTATATCCTGAACACCGCCAGCAGTGCGGGATTCTTCCCGGGACCCTGCTTCTCGTCCTACTACGCGAGCAAGGCTTACGTTGTCCGCATGACTCAGGCGGTCCATGAGGAGCTGCGCGCTGACCACAGCCACGTTAATGTTTCCATGCTCTGCCCGGGACCGGTGCAGACCGAGTTCATGGACAAGGCGCGGGTGAATTTCTCAGTGCCGCCGCAGTCCAGCGAATATGTCGCGGAATACGCGGTGCGCCAGATGTTCGCAGGTCAGCTCACCATAGTTCCCTCGCCAGTGATGAAGGCGGGGATATACCTCGGAAAGCTGGTCCCGGATTTCATGCTTGCATACGGCGCAAGGCTGATACAGAGCCGCCGGGAAAGGCTGTAAGATGGCATTCATCACTGAAATAACGGTGCGCTACGCCGAAACCGACTGCATGGGAGTAACGCACCATGCGGTGTATCCGGTGTGGTTTGAGCAGGCGCGCACGGACTATATAAAGCACGCGGCGATACGCTATTCCGACATGGAAAAGGCGGGCGTTATGATACCCGTGACCGGGATATCCTGCAAATACAGGCTTCCGTCGCACTACGATGACGAGCTTGAGATAACCAGCTATATCACAAGGTTGTCTCCGGCGCGGGTGGAGTTCTATTACGTCTGCCGCCGCAAGGGAAGCCCGGATATCCTGACGGAGGGCACAAGCGCCCACGCTTTCGTGGATTCAAAGACATTCCGGCCGCTGAATTTCAAGAAGGCAATGCCAGAGGTCTACGCGAAGATAGAGGCGGAGGCTGTCAGAGATATCGCAGAGCTGGAAAAGAAATAATTTGGAGATTGTATGAAACGAATCCTTATTCTTGCCGGCGTCCTTGCGCTGGGGGCAACAGCCGCGCTGATATACACGCTCCACCCTCCGCAGGAGTACCGCGTTGACGCTTCCCAGGCGGAGGACGGCGAGCTGTCGTTTACCGAAACTCCCCTCCAGCCGGAAGAATGGTCCGACAAGGTGAGCTTCTCGGTGCCCTCCGGGTTTTATTCCGAGAACATCTCGGTGGAGCTCTCTGGCGACGGCGACATATGGTTCACCACGGACGGCTCCGACCCCGGAAACGGCGTTGGCGAGCTGTACTCCCAGCCCATCGAGATAAACGCCACGCAGGAGGTAAGAGCCTCCACGATAAAGGCGGCGGCAGTGAGCGCTGACGGAACAGTGGGCAGTATACATACGGTCAGCTATGTTGTCGGGCAGGACGTAAATGAGCGCTTCGGCAGTGAAACGCTGATATTCGTGCTGAGCACCGACCCGTATAATCTCTACGATTATGAGTACGGGATCGCAGTCCCCGGAAAGATATATGATGATTATGTAGCGGAGCACCCCGGCGAGGAGATACCCTACACCGCCCCGGGAAACTACTTCCAGACCGGGCGGGAGTGGGAGCGTCCCATCTACGTTGAGGTGTTTGAGAGCAGCGGGAACAAGGTAATAGACCAGGCGGCGGGCGTAAGGCTCTCCGGCGGATATTCGAGAGTTCCCGACCAGAAGTCGCTGAGGCTTATCGCGCGCAAGGAGTACGACCCGGATAACGGAAAGTTCAAGTACGCTTTCTTCCCCGGGGAGGAAAACGCGGACGGAGTTCCGGTGACGGAATACGACCGGCTGGTGCTGAGAAACGGTGCAAACGACCGCGAATTCGCAGGCGTGCGCGATGAGCTTTCCCAGAAGCTGGCGCAGGACTACGGCTATCCCGTGACCCAGCACACCACCCCGGCGGCGGTGTTCCTGAACGGGGAGTACTATGGCTTTGCGTGGCTCCACGAGAATTATAATGAGGACTACCTTGCGGCACAGTTCGGCGGAAACAAGGAAAACTACGAGATAGTGAGCAACACTGAGGACGCGGACGAGGGCAGCGAAAGAGCCCTTGCGGACTACGCCAAGGTGCTGGAATATTACGACAGGGACCTGACGGACGACAGTGTTTTCGAGGAGTTCTGCCAGCTTGTTGATATCGACAATCTCATGCAGTACTACTGTATGCAGGTGTTCATTTCAAACAAGGACTGGCCGGGGAACAACTACAAGGCGTTCCGGTATTACCCCTCCGAGGGCGAGGAAGCGGCAGGCTTCCGGGACGGGCGCTGGCGGTTTATGTTCTTTGACGCGGAATTTGCGTGGAGCCTCTACGGCGAAACTCCGCGGCTGAACACGCTGAAAGACCTGCTTGAAGGCACCCACATGAGCGGCGAAAGCAAGGCGATGATAGCCCTGCTGAAGCGCGAGGATATGCGGCAGAAATACGCGGCGGTGATGTCCGACCTGACCGCATACGCTTTCGAGGAAAACCACATTAATGAAACCCTGGACGAGCTCTGCGAAAAGAGCGACACCGAGCAGATGTACGCGCTGGAGCACGGATATACCTCCGACTGGGCGAACCCCGGGACATTCGCGGACAGCCGCGACCAGATACGCAAGTTCGCCAAGGTGAGAAAGCGCGTGGTATTCGGCGATATGCGGAAGCTGTTCGGGTGGAGCGGCGAGGAATACTCCGTTTCGGTAAGCTCCGCAAGGGGAGCGGTGACAGCGCTCAGCTCCCAGACGAAGCGCGGGCGCGGCTCGCTCTGGGCGACCTACGATAAGGAGGTCAGCGTGGAGCTCTCCGCTGAGATGGCGGACGGCTGGCAGTTCGTCTGCTGGGAGATAAACGGACAGCAGTACACCGAGCCGGTGCTCACCATATCCGCAGAAATGGCTGACGGGGAGGGCAGGGTAACTGCGAAGCTCATCACAGAGCAGGCGCAGACCACGGATTCCCCGATACAGATTCAGGAGATATGCACCCGGAAGAAAGCCGGATACATAGTGCTTTCAAACCCGAATACGGTGCCGGTCTCCACCTCCGGGCTGTACCTCACGGACAAGCCGGAGAACTTACAGCGCTGGGCGCTCCCGGCGCAGACTATACCCGCAGGCGGTACGCTGATGATAGTCACCGACAACAACAAGTCGCAGGAGGCGCTCCATCAGCTCCAGTGCAGCTTCAGCCTGAAAAAGGGCGAGACTCTGGTGCTGTCAGATTCAGCCGGGAATATACTGCGCAGCGTTGAGATACCCGGCATAGCGGACGGATATGTTTACGCCCTTCAGGACTACGGCGCCTACCGCGAGGTCCCCGAGGGCTGACGGCAAAGGAGATATTATGGACGAGAAGAAAAGACAGCGCATGATGCGTGTTTTCCGGGTGGTCGCACTGATCATGGCCGTGGTCATGATAATCGGAATAATCGTTCAGGCTGTACTATATTAACAAGCACATGAAAGGATAATTATGGGTCTGTTCTACAACAACAATGTCGCCGGCTCCGGCGTAGCAAAGCACGGAAAGCAGAAGAAGCCGTTTTTCAGGTTCTGGGAGATGTTCACAAACAAGTTCTGGACATTCTTCAAGATAAATCTGATATACTTCCTGTTCTGCATTCCGATAGTGACTTTCGGCCCGGCAACGGCGGCTATGACGCACCTTATGCGGAATATCTACCTTGAAAGGCCGCAGTTCGTGTTCCATGAGTTCTGGAAAGCGTTCAAGAAGAATTTCTGGCAGTCCATCGGTATCGGAGTATTCGATGTCTGGTGTATATGCGTGGCGATATTCAGCTTCTTCTTTTTCAGCTCGGTCATTGATCAGGACGACAAGCCCTACTGGCTGTTCTATGCGCTCATCATGGCTGTGGAGATAATCGTTCTGCTGATGAATTTCTACATCTTCCCGCAGATAGTTGCGCTGAACCTCAAAATGCCGCAGATACTCCGCAATTCGCTGATCCTGGCGTTCGTGAACCTTAAGGGCAACCTCATCACACTCGCGGTTATCCTTGTTTACATCGCACTGTGTATGTTCTGCCTGCCGGTGCTTCTGCTTATGCCGCTGTTCCCGCTGGCGTGGATATCGTTCCTGTCAGTGTTCAACAGCTACCCGGCTATCCAGAAGTTCATAATCAACCCGTTCTACGAGCAGCAGGGTCTTACTAACCCGGAGATCCCGGACTATGACGACGATGACGAGGAAGTCCTGTTCGAGGACCGCGGCGGCGAGGAGGCTCCCATGAAGCTGAAAAAGCAGGACAGGGGCGGAAAGGTCATAAAGTGATATGAGCAAGAAAAAGAAAAAGCACGAAGATTTCATGTTCTTCGTGCCTGATCAGGGCGAGGGCGCGGCGAAATACATCGTCATTGTGCTGAAAGTACTCATGCTGATAGGGACTTCCATCGGCGCGCTGTGCTTCGGTATCCTGGGACCCATAGCTATCTGGATAGGCGAATACGACCCCAGCGTTACTGGGAATCCCGCGATACTGACATGGCTGATAACCTCCTGCATTTACATCGTGGGAACCTTTGTCATCATGCTGGGACATTCAAGGATCGCGGCGATAATCGACTGCGCTGCGGCGATAGGCTCTCTTGTGACCTACTACCTGTTCGTGACGAACGCCGCAGACCCGGAGCTCAGCGTGGGTCCTACGACGCTCTATATGCCGTGCATTGCGCTCACCGTGCTTGCGGTGGTCATCGCAATGCTCATAAATATCCCGAAGTGGCTTGACAGAAAGGCGGCGGAGGCGAGAGCGCAGGCTCCCTCTATCCTCAGCCATGACGATGACGACGAGTAACAAGGAGGAAGCACCATGGAAAGCATTATTTCTGATGAGATTATGTTCCACCTGAGAACCAAAAAAGGCGATATCGGCAGGTACGTCATACTTCCCGGCGACCCGGGCAGGGTGCCGAAGATAGCCGAAAAGCTGGACGGCGCGAAGCTGATAGCCGGCAACCGAGAGTACACCGTATACACCGGATATCTTGACGGCGAGAAGGTCAGTGTGTGCTCCACGGGAATAGGCGGCCCCTCTGCGGCGATAGCGGTGGAGGAGCTGATAAAGTGCGGCGCAGACACGTTTATCCGCGTTGGCACGAGCGGTGGAATAAACCTCAAGGTAGTAGGCGGCGACCTGCTTGTCGCAAGCGCGGCAGTCCGCAGCGAGGGCACCAGCCACGAATATATCCCGGACGACTACCCCGCCGTTGCGGATTTCGAGGTAGTCAGCGCGCTGAAAGCCTCCGGCGACGAGCTTTCCACGGACGAGGACGGAAACCGCTGCCATGTTGGAGTGGTGCATTCCAAGGATAATTTCTACGGCGAGATAGACCCAAGCGACACCGCCGTTGCCGCGAAGCTGTGCGGCGCGTGGGAGGGCTACCTCAAATGCGGCTGTCTTACCTCCGAGATGGAAGCGGCGGCGATATTCTCCGTTGCGATACTCCGCGGAGCCCGCGCGGGAGCAGTCCTGACGGCTCTGTGGAATGTTGAGCGCACGAATGCGGGTCTCCCGGACAAGCGGTGCGAGAGCAGCGAGCGCGCTATAAAGTGCGCAGTGGGAGCTATCCGCAGGCTGATACAGTCCGACAGGAAGAGGTAAGCATGGGATTCAGCACTGTTTTACTTGACCTTGACGGGACTATCACCAACCCCTACATGGGAATCACGAACGGAGTTATGTACGCCTACGAAAAGCTTGGCATGGAAGTCCCGGAGCGCTCGACGCTGCGGAGCTTCATAGGCCCGCCGCTTATCGTGGAGTTCACCCGGCGGGGGCTTCCGGAGGAGAAAGCCCGCGAGGCGGTGCGGCTCTACCGGGAGTACTACGGGCAGACCGGGCTGTTTGAAAACGAGCTTATCCCGGGCACGGTGGAATTCCTGAAAGAGCTGAAAACCCGCGGAAAGCGCGTCTGCCTGGCGACCTCCAAGCCGGAGGAATTCAGCGTGCGTATCCTCGAGAAATTCGGAATAGACAAGTATTTCGATTTCATAGGCGCGGCAAAGCTGGACGGAAGCCGCGACAGCAAGCTCGCGGTCATTCAGTATGTGCTGGAGGGCACCGGAGCCTCCCCGGATGAGTGCGTTATGGTCGGCGACAGAATGCACGATATAGTCGGCGCGCATGACGCGGGAATGAAGTGCATAGCCGTGCTCGTGGGCTTCGGCAGCCGCGGGGAATTCGCAGAATACAAGGCGGATTTCGTTGCGGAAACTCTGAATGACGTTCTTAAATATGTATAACGATTACCCCCGGCAGAAACCTGCCGGGGGTAATTATATGTAGGGGAGGGGCTTGCCCCTCCCGCGTTTATTTACGGTATTCGGGAGGGGCAAGCCCCTCCCCTACAATTATTCGATCCAATTACCCGAGTATCATGCGCAGATCATCTTCCGGGGTTGTCGCGGCCTTGAGCGCGAATTCCTTCTGGAGCACTTCCAGCACCGCCGGGGAAACGAAAGCAGGCACGGTCGGCCCGAGAATGATGTCCTTTATCCCGAGGTAGAGAAGCGACAGCAGAATGCAGACCGCTTTCTGCTCATACCACGAGAGCACAAGGGTCAGCGGCAGGTCGTTGACTTCGCAGCCGAAGGCCTCCGCGAGGGAAGCGGCGACTCTTATCGCGCTGTAAGCGTCGTTGCACTGCCCCATGTCCAGAATACGCGGAATCCCGTCTATCTCGCCCAAGTCCATATCGTTGAGGCGGTATTTTCCGCAGGCGAGGGTCAGTATCAGCGTGTCCGGGGGAGTGAGCCGCGCAAAATCCGAGTAGTAGCTGCGGCTTGGGGAGGC
>CALBGD010000110.1 GCA_937893735.1 uncultured Clostridia bacterium
GTGGAAGAGAGCAAAGCCATTACGCGTACACTCTGGAAATACAATGTAAAATCCGAAAGAAAAATAGATGGCAAAATTGTAATCGACGGCGAGTTTGTAAGAGTAAATCCCATATCAAAGGAGCTGCACGACAGAATGCTCGAAAATGGTGTTCCCGAGGATATGCTCATAAAATATTCGGAGGAGGTGCGTTAATGGATAGAGTAATTTATCTCTTCGGCGCTTTAATGATGTCCGCCGGCATTGTTATCCTTCTTGGCTTAACTCCCGAAATAATAACACAGGACATTATGTCGCTGATGTCACGTCAGCGCAGCTTAAAGTATCGTGTAGCCAAAGCCCAGGGCAAGGTTAAGCAGAACCGACTTCAGACTGCGATCATGAATATCAAGAATGCGCTTATAGCCACACATTCTGAGAACAAGTTCTCCCTGCTGATTTCTGTTTCCCTTATCGGTATCTGCGCCGGATTTCTGCTGGCGGCTCTGCTCCAGAATCTGCTTCTTATACCCATTTTTTCGGGAATATGCGTGATACTGCCGTATGCTTACGTCAATGTACTGCTTTCCAACTACAACCGGCGTATCTCCGAAGAACTGGAAACGGCGCTTTCGATCATCACGACCAACTATGTGTCCAATGATGATATCATCTACGCTGTGGAGCAGTCCATTGACTACATCAATCCGCCGGTTCAGCAGGCTTTCCGAAAGTTCCTCACCCAGACGAAACTTATCAATTCCAATGTGAAGCTGGCTATCGAGCAGCTCAAGGGAGAAATCAATAATGAGATATTCCATGAGTGGTGCGACAGCCTTATTGAATGCCAGGATAATGTTACGCTGAAGAAGACTCTCCAGCCCATCACTACAAAGCTTTCGAACGTGCGCATTATCAATGCAGAACTTCGGAATATGCTGATGAGCCCGCGCCGCGAACACGTTATGATGGTGTTTATCCTGCTGGCAAATTACCCGATTCTGTATTTTCTCAACTCAGACTGGTTCAAAGTGCTTACCGACACCTTTGTCGGACAGGTGGTCAATTCCATTGTCGCAATAGTCGTGATCGTGACGGTGATCCTGGCATACAAGTACACTCAGCTCATTCAGTACAAGAGGTGATGTGACATGAGTATATACAATATTGCACTCTACGCAGCAATCGCTGTGATAAGCCTTGTGTTTGCAGGCGGACTGTACTGCTTTGCTCTTATTCTGTTAAAGGTGCCGGCCAAGCGCACAACTAATGCGATCAAGTCTATCGCTTCGAGAAATCGTCCCTCTGCAGCCGGCTTTAAAAATACATACAACGATATTGCGCTGTTTGTATCACGGTTCATTCACTTGAACGAATTCAAGAAAAAGGAGCTTACCGACAGCCTGAAAATAGCAAACATTGCTATGTCACCGGAGCTGTTCACGGCACGGGCGCTGGTGAAATCCGCCGGCATAATGCTGCTGTCTGTCCCGTTCTTTTTCTTCCTGCCTATATTCGGGCTGCTGATTATCGCCCTGGCAATTCTTGTATATTTTCAGGAAAAGCAGAAAGTCGATTCCTGCATAAAGGAAAAGCGCAGACAAATCGAGTTCGACCTGCCACGGCTTGTATACGCTATATCCCAGGAGATACAGATGACGCACGATGTAATTTCAATTCTGGAACGGCACAAGGACAATTTCTCACCGTATCTCAACGAGGAAATCGAGATAACCATAGCGGATATGCGGACCGGCAACTACGAAGCCGCAATCACCAGATTTGAGGGGCGTATCGGCAGCACCAATCTGTCAGAAGTGTGCCGCGGATTCATTCAGATGATACGCGGTGATGATACTGCAGTTTACTGGGAAACACTCAGCGTTCGGTTTGAGGAATTACAGCGCCAGCACCTCCGCAGTATTGCGCTTAAGATACCGCCAAAAGTTCACCGACTGTCGTTCTTCCTGATGATGTGCATGATGCTGCTCTATGTTGTAGTACTTGGCTGGGAGCTTATCAGCAACATGGGAATTCTGTTCGGATAAGGAGGCAGTAATGAAAAAACTTCTTAAACGGCTCAGATCCACTCGCGGTGAGGGATACATCGACATCTCTGTTGCAGTGCTGGTTGTGATGATATTGCTGGTGGCAGTCATTAAGATCGCACCGGTATTCATCACGAAAATGACGATCAACACCTATGCAAACGAGCTTTGCCGCGAAGCCGAAATAGCCGGTCGTGTCGGCACATAAACAACTACACGGCTTGACCGCCTTAACGAGTCTCATCCCGACCTTAATCCTACCATTACATGGTCAAAGACAGGCAACATTCAGATTGGAAACACGTTCACGGTGACGGTATCTACCACCTATGATTTCAGCTTTTTCGTTTTCAGTACTACACCAATTACTATATCAGCTACAGCCGAGGGTACCAGCGAGGTGTTCTGGAAATGATAAAAATACTGAAAAAAAGAATACTCAGCAACAAAGGTTTTTCTTATGTAATTCTCAGCGTTCTGATGATTGTAATCCTGCTCATGGGTGTTGCTATTTTTGAGATAATCAGAATAAACATTCAGGCAGCAGCTGTCCGGGACAAATTTGAAGACGCAATCATCTCGATGTGTGTTGAGAATTACTCCGAGATGTACCAGCCGATTCGCGAGAGCCATGCTTCAAGCTATGCTTTCAACGGAACACGCTGGGAGGAAAGGCACAAAGCCAATGAGCAGTACATTCGAACATATCTGAACAAAGCTATGGGCGCCGGTGAAATCATGCAGTGCGAAATTGTGTCCATAAGTTTTGATGTGGACTCGCCAAGTGTTGCCCCCACTGACACAGATACCGCAAAGAAATATGCGGTATCTGGAAGCATTACAATCAAGGTTCCGTATCGTTTTGCCTGGCAGGAGCTTGCCCCAATATCCCTTAAGCTGGACGTAAAGTCACAGTGGAGAGCTATGTTTTGACAATGGAAAGGAAATGGTGTATAATATGAAGAACAACACTTGCCTGTTTCGCGCCATGCCCATTCATTGCACTGACAACCATCAATGCCACAAAATGCTGGTGACTGCCACACTTAGACTGCAAAAAACTCGTCGCACAAAATACAGTGGACAGCTTAACGAACAAATCATCCTTCAAATCATGAAGTTATATCGCGAACTTTGCAGTGGCGATTACGTAGGTGCTTATGCACGCTTAAGGCACATTGGTGTAAATGTTGATCTTTGCAGCAGTGAAATGAGAGCAATTCTTATCCCGACCTTAAAGTGCATTACGGAGGATCATTTTTCATGAAATTGCTTGACCGTATTTTTTCATTCCATAAAAGAACCGATGACAATCTGCATTATGAAAGCGCAATGCAGAACATACAGCTTGTTGTTGACTGTGCCCAGAGTCCTTTGGAAAAGATACGCGCATATAACTATGCAATGTTTATTATTCGTGCGGATTATGCTGCTTACACAAAATCGCTGATGTTCCGCAAGGAATTTGCAGATAGAGTGGCAGCCTTTTTTCCTGCGAGTTATTACCTTGCCGACGGGACGAAGGAAACGTTCACCAAGGAACCCATAAGCAATATAATTTCACTTGCCCAAGCAGATGGTATCGCTGTTTTTCCATGGGAATACAGCAGACTGGCACGAATTCTGCCCGTAATATATCAAAAAGGATTTATAGCCGATGAAAATCACAAAGCAAATTATTATGCGGAAATAGATCTCACTGTTGTATTTTCGGGCAACCATTCCATAAGTGCGGGAATATTCTATGGTTCAGGAAGTATAAATGCTAATGTATACCTTTTGTCAAAGCTATACGAACACGTTGATACAGACGGCGTGAATTGGATAAACCGCCATAACGGGCAGGTACTGACACCGGTCCTTTCTGAACATCTTGCCATTCTTTATGAGATATCGCGCAGGAAAAACGGCATTCTCCGTTCACTCGACCATGATTCCGAAGAGTATTGCCGAATCAATGGCGGTGCTTTTACGAAAATCAGAAAATGCTACACCGTTGTTTGCGGAATGCCATGCGCAGGAAAAACATCTTTTATCGGAACAATGTTCAAAGATAATGCCGTGCTCATAGACAAAAGTACCGACACTAATGCATTTGATGTCCTGATCCAAAAGGGTGAAAGCATAATCGAAGAGAACATGTGTTTTGGCAGTGCGCAATCAAGAATACGGTCGGCCAAAGATAGCGGGTATTACATCAGGCTTATTTTCATTGGTATCAGCGCAAATGAAAGTCTGCAGCGCGCAACTATTCGATTTATGAAGACAGGGCGTCAACAAGCCATTTCTGATAAGAACATTATATCAGAAATCGAAACAAGATCCAGGCAATTCTGCAAGCTCATGCAAATGTGCGACTCGGCGGATTATTTCGATAACGAAGATATTTTCATTCGTGTTGCACATTGGGATGGACAAACCTTTTCATTCTATGGAAAAGAATATCCTGAGTGGCTTCATAGCATACATACAGCATGGCTTGACAGTTTGTCGAAATAATGAGCGAAAGGCAATACAACATTAAGCACGGCATCAAATCCGTGCTTTTCTTTTTCTATGCTTTTATTCTCCATCACACAATAATAATTACAGAAAGGAAAAACAATGCAGATAGCAATAGCAATTATCACCCTTGTACTGTGTGCAGGGGTGCTTTACTGGTTTAAGCGCAGCGAGAACAAGAAGCGGTAATCGCCGCACTGAAGAGGAGGAAGACGAGCGTGAACGTCTTGCCCAGAAAACCGCCCAGGAATTCGTGAATGCTAAAGACCTCGGGGAGCATTGCCTTTACACGATTGACGGTTACATATTCGCTTATATCAAGATTGAGGGGCTTTGCCTTGAGCTGTACAGCAGGCAGGAGCAGAAGCGCCTGTGCCGTGAACTTTCTGCTTCTCTTTCGGCAATCAAACGTCCCTACAAAAGTGACGCGGTAAGCCGTCCGGTTGATATCTCCGCACCTCTGAATGAATATGAGGAGCTGTATAACGCCGCGGCTGGCGGCAGAAAAAAGCTGCTTAAATTCGACATGGAGTCACTGGCTGAAATGGTTGCGACCGGCGAATCCCTGGAGCGACAGCATTATATCGCTATATGGGATACCATTCAGCGTTCTGATGAGCGCACTCTTACCCAGGCAGCACAGGACATAGCAAAAAAGTATTCCGACTGTGGGATAAAGGCAGAACTGCTCGACAGAAAAGGCATAGTTCAGCTCTGCAACCTGGTAAACAATCCTGCGTATGTCCACGTCGAAAATGCAAATATCGAGGACGTTATTTCTGTTCTCTCCGCAGGATAAGGAGGTGTGTCAATGAGCGAATTACATATACAGTCCGGGAAAGATTTATCTCCTCAGATTTATGAATTTTACCGGAATAAAATATGTTTCGGTGATTATAAACCCGGTGATAGACTACCGTCCTACAAATCACTTTCGGAAAAGTATGCTATATCCTATTCACCAATCAAGGCTGCATACCAGGCGCTTGAAAGAGAGGGATTTATCCGCCTTACAATCAAGGGCAGCATAGTTGTCGAACAGCCGAAAACGGTTAAGGAAAATATCGCTTCCAAACTTGATGAAATGCTCCAGACGGCTCTGGATTTTGGCGCAGCAAAGGAAGATATTGTTGAAGCCATAGATTTTATCATGGAAAAATACTGCTGAGAAAGGTCATGGAATGAACAACAAAAAATCAGAAGTACAGATATCTGTCAATACTGCGTTACAGGCAAGCATTACGCCGATCGGAATTGATTTCGAAATGAACCGGCTCCGACTCGGCGAAAACTACTGCTGTATCTTCGCAATCACGGACTATCCCTCAGAGTGCGACTATGGCTGGCTTTCCAAGCTGAACAATATCCCCGGCACGATCGTTTCCATAAACAGCGAACCCATTGATAACGGTGAAGCGGTAAACGAAATCTCTAAGAAAATCCGTATGTACCGTGGACAGGCTGCCAGTACAAAGGATCCTCGTGAACGTCAGCGCTGCCAGAAAGCTGCTGATGACCAGGAAAAGATAATGGCTAAGATGGACCAGAACGGCGAAGTCATGGGAAAGTGGAATACCACGATAATGGTGCTTTCCCGTGACAAAGAGGATTATAACTCCAGGTGCGACCGGGTGAAGAACGTTGCAAGTATACTCGGCTGTAAAATACGCGTTCTCTCCAATCTTCAGCGCGAGGGCTATCAGCAGATTTCCCCCACATATCCGCAGATAAAGCGCATACAGGAAACCTCCTCAAGGTACTTCCCGGTGAGTACGTTCGTAGGAGGTTTTCCTTTTTCCTCCGGCGGATTCAATGACGGTAAGGGATTTTACCTCGGGAAGAACAGCAGCGGCGGTCTGATTTTGCTGGACCTATGGAAACGTGGTTCTTCAAGGACAAACAGCAACATCACAGTCGTAGGAGGATCGGGTTCCGGTAAATCAACGGCGATAAAGCACATCATCGCTTCTGAGTACGCCCGCGGCACAAAGATAATCGTCATTGACCCGGAAAGCGAGTACAAGGATATGTGCTATAATCCGCTGTTCGAAGGCAATTGGATCGACGTTGCCGGCGGCAAAGGTGGACTTATCAATCCGCTTCAGATACGTCCGGTACCTCCGGATACAGACGATGAAAACGCAGAACCGCAGGAGAACGATAGCATTGGCGATCTCGCTATACATCTCAAAACACTCCAAACGTTCTTCCGGCTTTACATTCCCTCAATGGACGACCGGCTGAGAGCACTGCTTGATCAGGCGCTTGTAGAGCTGTACCACAAGTTTGGTATAAGCTGGGATACAGACGTGTCCGGTTATTCAGCCAATCAGTTCCCGACACTGACAGACCTTTATAATCTTATTGCCGAAAAAGCAAAACTCAAAGATAACAATACTGTATATTACGAAGATTTGAAAACATATCTCGAGGGAGCAGCCAACGGCGCGGATCATC
>CALBGD010000111.1 GCA_937893735.1 uncultured Clostridia bacterium
TCGTTTTATCATGCGATACTAAATTATATCCCTGGAGGTAATTTATGGGCTTACATAATTCCGCAGGTCTTAAGGGCCTTGCTGTTATAGTGTCGGCTATGCTTTCATTCACAGGCTGCACAGGAAGCACAAATTCCCAGCAGGACGGTTCTGAGCAGACTTCAGCCAGCTCCACTGCTGAAAGCGCACCTGAAACACCCGATTCATCAGATGCAAACAGCATGACATCACTTGAAGTTATCCGCGCGATGGGCAACGGAATCAATCTTGGAAATACGCTGGAAGCATACAATCACGCCGCATATCTAGCAGGCTCAGACCCTGGATATTTTGAATCCGCATGGGGTCAGCCACGCACTACTCAGGAAATGATCCAAGGAATGAAAGCTGCCGGGTTTGATACTATACGCATTCCCGTGGCATGGACGAACGGTATGAACTACGAGTCCGGGGATTACACTATCGATTCACGTCTTATGGACAGAGTTGACGAGGTCGTTACATGGGCTCTTGACGCCGATATGTACGTTATCATCAACGACCACTGGGACGGAAGCTGGTGGGGAATGTTCGGTGCTGCCGAACAGGAGACCCGCGACAAAGCAATGGATATGTACAAATCCATGTGGACGCAGATAGGCGAGCATTTCGCCGACCGCTCCTACAAGCTGATATTCGAATCGGCAAACGAGGAGCTCGGCGACCGTCTCAACGACAAGGACGTTACCGGAAGTAAGGGAAAGCTCACAGAAAACGAGTGTTACGAGACTACCAACAAGATAAACAGCGAATTCGTGAAGCTGATACGCAGTCAGGGAGGCATGAATGCCGACAGATTCCTGCTCATAGCGGGATATAACACCGATATCACCAAGACCTGCGACGACCACTTCAAGATGCCGGAGGATTCCGCGGACAGCAAGCTTCTGCTTTCTGTTCACTACTACACACCGTGGGACTACTGCGGAACCGACGGCGTGAATCAGTGGGGCTCCCCGAGCGACTATGACGAGCAGAACGGGCTTTTTGAGAAGCTCAGCAAGTTCTCCGAGCAGGGATACGGCGTTGTTATCGGCGAATATGCCGTTATGATGAAGAACGGCAGTATAAAGCCTGGCACGGATATTTTCTATTCAAATCTTCTCGACAACTGCGATCTGTATGACTTCTGCCCCGTTCTGTGGGATTGCAGCAACTTCTACAAGAGAATAACGAACACTCTTTCTGATGAAAAGCTCGCGGAACTGTTCAGCTCCAGAGCCGTTGCAAACGAAGCCGGAAAGTCCGTTGATGATATAAAATCCGAGGCAAAGTCCCGCATTGAGGAGACCCGAGAAAAGGCTGAATCCGACGCAATGGCAGACGTGGAGCTCCCTCCGTCTGAGGACGCGGCAGTTGCATGGATAATGTTCCAGAGCAGCGACTATACAAAGGCTTACAGCGTTGGCGACACCTACGACCCGACAAACAAAACTAAGGGAATCCGTGAGAAGAACGCACTCATCACAGGCGCCGGAACATACACGGTCAGCCTTGACTTCACAGAATGCGGTGCTGCAAAGGGCATAGCATTCTCAGCACTTGGAATTTCGAACGGCGAGGATCTTTTCCCGGGCTACACATATACAATCGACAAAATACTTATTAATAATTCACCATATGTGCTTGATGGCAAGGAGTTCACCACCTCTGACGACAAGCACTGCACAAGAGTGAACCTCTACAACGGCTGGGTTAGCAGTCTTCCGAAGGAAGCAAGGACCACCGACGGAGATCTCACTGACTGCACCGCACAGATAATGAACATCAGCGACAAAACTTCCATCGAGAATATTTCCGTGACATTCACAGTTCACGAACCGTAATAAAACCGAGCCGCTCTTTAATGGGCGGCTCCATTTATATTCAGCAGAAATTCAGTGAATCGTTTTACGCTCTCCGGGAAATAGGTGTTTTCCTTATATACCAGAACGATTTCAGACTCTATCGGGCAGTCGGTGATCTCAAAGCAGTCGGCACGTTCCGGGCGGACTAGACCAGCAGCAGAAGCCGGGACAAATGATATTCCAGCATTTCGCTCGGCAAGGTCGACCGCCGTTCGTGCATCATCGCATATGCATATACATTGAGGCTCAAGCCCCATTTCTGAGAAGGTCTGCTTGATTATACTTTCCCATCTGCGGTACAATATAAGCGGCTGCCTTTCAAGGCGCTTCATTGTTATCTTACCTGAGAGTGCTCCTTTGGGGCAGACCACATTCATTTTTTCCTTGGCGAGGCTATGTATCACGAACTCAGTTTCCGGAAATGGCGTGCGCACCAGAGCCGCATGAATTATATCTCCGCGCAGCTTTTCAAGAAGTGAGTAGGTGTTGCTCTCGGATATCTCGAACCGGACGCCGCGGTTCTCCGCAAGGAACGATGATATCCACTCCCCTGCCCTTGTACATATCACGGAAGAAACAACCCCCAGACGTATCGTGTCCTTTTCATTACGTGAGCAGGCTTCGATATCCTGCCGCAGGGAACTTTCCATTTTCAGGAGCGTCTGAGCCCTGTCGTAAAGGAGCTTTCCGGTTTCGGTCAGGCGGATATGCTTCTGTCCCCGCTCAAAAAGCGAACAGCCCAGTTCGGTTTCAAGCAGCCTCATCTGGGTGCTCAGCGGGGGCTGGGACATATACAGCCTTTTGGCGGCGGCGCTTATCGTCCCCTCCTCGGCTACTGTAACAAAATATCTTAGCTGTTTTAAGTCCATTGTTCACCCATATACGCAGGCTATCAGTTCTATACATAAATAGTATAGAGATTTTGCCGGATATATCTTTAAAATATCTTGCTTTTATGATATACTATTATAGGTAATTTGTCAATAGAAAAATGAAAGGAAGGTAATATTTTTGTTCAAGTTACTTGTACACATCAAAAAGTACAAAAAGGAATGTATCTTCGGCCCGCTGTTCAAGCTGCTGGAGGCTCTGCTGGAGCTGTTTGTTCCTCTGGTTATCGCTTCCATCATTGACGATGGTATCGCGAACGGCGACAAGGGCTATGTGGTCGGCATGGTATTCGTGCTGATCGGTCTGGGAGTTGTGGGTCTTGCGTTTTCCATCACAGCACAGTATTTCTCTGCTAAGGCTGCGGTAGGATTTACGACCAAGGTAAAGCATGAGCTTTTCCGCCATATCGAGAGCCTTTCCTACTCGGAGATAGACCATGTTGGTACCTCGACGCTTATCACCCGCATGACCAGCGATATGAACCAGATCCAGAATGGCGTGAACCTCACGCTTCGTCTGCTTCTGCGCTCGCCGTTCGTGGTTTTCGGAGCCATGATAATGGCGTTCACGATAAACGTTCAGGCGGCGCTGATATTCGTTGCGGCTATCCCGGCGCTTTCCGTTGTTATTTTCGGAATCATGCTGTG
>CALBGD010000112.1 GCA_937893735.1 uncultured Clostridia bacterium
CTTATGAGGGGCTTAACAACGCCGGAAAGAGCCTTGCTCCGCTGGTGGTGATACTGAACGACAACGCGATGTCCATTTCAAAAAGCACCGGGGCGCTTGCAAGATATCTGGCGCATATCCGCTCCACAAGGAAATACTACTGCGCCAAGGAGCACGTCAAGTCGCTGCTTTCAGCCGTGCCGATAGTCGGAGACAAGCTGGAGCGCGCGGTGCGCACTGCCAAGGGTCTTATAAAGGACGCGATATACGACAGCAGCAATATGTTCGAGAATTTTGGATTCCAGTACATCGGGCCGGTCAACGGGCATAACCTTGAGGACCTTATAGAAGCCCTTTCTGTTGCCAAGATCATGCGCCGTCCGTGCGTAGTCCATGTGTTCACGAAAAAGGGGAAGGGTTGGCGCCCGGCGGAGGAAAATCCCGGCGAATACCATGCCGTTACAAAGAAAGGTTCATCGCCTGCGGCAGAAACATTCACGGACGCATTTGGTAAGGAGCTGGAGCGCCTTGCGAAGTCCGACAGCCGTATCTGCGGCATAACCGCCGCCATGAAGTACGCCACGGGCATGAACTACTTCAAGAATTCCTGCGGCGAGCGCTTCTTTGACGTTGGAATCGCGGAGCAGCATGCTGTTACATTCGCGGCAGGACTTGCGGTGGAGGGAATGATCTCTGTTTTCGCAGTGTATTCTACATTTTTGCAGCGCGGATTTGACCAGATAGTGCACGACTGCGCTATTGAGAAAACTCATGTGGTCTTTGCGATAGACCGCGCGGGATTCACCGGAGAGGACGGCGAGACCCATCAGGGAATATTTGACGCGGCAATGCTGGCTTCGATACCGAACACAACGGTGTTTTCTCCGGCGAGCTGCGAGGAACTCAGGCTGTGCCTGAGCGAAGCGCTCTACAACACTGATGGAATTGCGGCTGTGCGTTATCCCAAGGGCGGCGAGCCATCGGTGGAGACCCAGCCGCAGCTTGAATACGACTACTCCGGCAGGCGCGGAAGAACCCTTGCGGTGAGCTACGGCAGGCTCTCGGCGGAAATGACGGCAGCAGCCCGGGAGGCCTCCCAGCGCGGCGAGCCGGTGGACTGGCTCAGGCTGGTGAAAATCTCGCCGATTAGGGAGGAAGCGCTCGATAAAGCCAAGGTATACGACCGTGTGGTTTTCTTTGAAGAGGGAATATTACAGGGCGGAATAGGCGAGAGATTCGGGGCGGCACTTCTGGAGCACGGCTATTCCGGAGGATTCGAAGTCGTTGGGGTTGACAACAGATTCGTCCCGGCGGGAACCTCGGCGCAGCAGCTCGAGATGTTCGGGCTTGACCGGGCGTCAATGACCGCAAGGCTGACAGAGAATTCCGGAGGCAGCCATGCGACTTGACCTTTATCTTACGGAAAAACAGCTCTGCAAAAGCCGCACGGCGGCGCAGGCGCTCATAAAAAGCGGCGGAGTCCAGCTAAACGGAAAGGTCTGTCAGAAGCCTTCGCAGGAGGCGTCAGACTCCGATAATGTCGAGATAATCGGCGAACAGCTCCGCTATGTCGGCAGGGGCGGACTGAAGCTGGAGGGCGCGATAACTCGTTTCGGGCTGGAGCTTTCCGGCGCGGAGTGCATAGATATCGGCTCGTCCACCGGTGGATTCACGGACTGTATGCTCCAGAACGGAGCCGCAAAGGTCTATGCCGTGGACGTAGGCAGAGATCAGTTAGTTCAGAGCCTGCGCGACGACACGCGGGTAGTTTCAATGGAGCAGACCGATATCCGCACCGCCGAGCTTCCGCAGGTGGATTTTATCGGCACGGACGTGTCTTTCATCTCGCTGCGGCTGATAATTCCGCATATCTTCCGGTTACTGAAATCCGGCGGAACTGCGGTCGCCCTGATAAAGCCGCAGTTCGAGGCGGGGAAGCAGAACCTCAGCAAAAACGGAATCGTCCGGGACGAAAAGGTTCGGCTGAAAATATGCCGCGATATATCTGAATTCGCGGTGGAGTGCGGCTTTGAGGTCATCGGAACGGCGCCGTCCCCGATAACCGGCGGCGATGGAAACGTTGAATACCTGCTGTGCCTGAAAAAACACTGAACACGGAGGAAATTATGTCTGCTGAAAAAAAGGTAATGATATCATATAACCGCCGTGACGTAAAATCCGTCAGCATAGCGGAGGAGATCTGCGCGGAGCTCCGCTCGGCGGGATTTGTGCCGTATTCCCTGAAATACGACGATGGAAAGAGCGGAGGGCTTCGCGGCGCGGATTCCGCAGAAAGCGGCGAGGGAAG
>CALBGD010000113.1 GCA_937893735.1 uncultured Clostridia bacterium
CGTATGAGCTTATCCGCATCGCGGGGCGCTACGACAACATCGTAACGAAGATATTCTCCGCGCCGGGGCTGTGGATGCAGAGGATAACCACCAAGGAGCCGGACGATTCCATGATAGAGGTCGCCATCGCGGCGGTAACTCCCTGCCTGCCCAAAGAGGGCGAGGACGATAACTGGTGAGCGGCATGAATATCGGCTCTCTGCGCAAAACCTGCATACGCGCCCTTGCGGACGGCGGCAATGACAACCCGCAGTTTGAAGCGGAGCAGCTCCTGATGAAATTCTGCGGCGTCACAAGGAACGATATGCTGCTGTTTCCGGCGCTGGAAGTTCCGGAGGACAAGGCGCGGGCGGCGCTTGATGCCGTTTCCCGGAGGCTTTCTGGGGAGCCGCTCCAGTACATTCTGGGCGAGTGGGAATTCTACGGACTTCCGTTTTATGTCGGCAAGGGAGTGCTTATCCCCCGGCAGGACACGGAGACCATCGCGGAGCTTGCGGTCTCCTTGGCAAAGGGGCGCAGGGGCGCGGGATTCCTCGCGGCTGACCTCTGTGCGGGGAGCGGCTGTATCGGGATAACTCTGTCGAAGCTCGCCGGGGTGCCGGTGAAGCTTCTGGAGCTTTCGGAGCAGGCGCTGGGGTACCTCCGCAGGAATATAGAGCTGAATGGAGTCCAGCGGCTGTGCGAAGCGCTCCGCGCGGACGTGCTCTCGCAGGAGACCGCGGATAGGCTCCCGGCGCTGGACCTGATAGTCACGAACCCGCCCTACCTCACGGCGCAGGATATGCGGGAGCTCCAGACGGAGGTCGCGCATGAGCCGGAAACGGCGCTTTTCGGCGGCGAGGACGGTCTGGACTACTACCGCAGAATGATACCGCTGTGGGGCGCGAAATTAAAACCCGGCGGAATGCTTGCGGCGGAGATAGGCATGGGTCAGGAAAACGACGTCATGCGGATATTTAAAGATTGCGGAATGACCGCGCAGTACAAAAAGGACCTGTGCGGCGTGATCCGTGTAATATACGGAATAAGGAACGAATAAAAAACGGAGGATAAAGAAATGGCTGACAAGAAAAAGAACGCGGTAGTAAAGCCGGTAGTCAGGATAGTTGACCCGGGTGAGCGCGAAAAAGCGTTAAAGACGGCGATGGCACAGCTTGAAAAGCGCTTCGGCGAGGGCGCGGTAATGTTCATGGGCGAAAACCGCCATATGGACGTGGAGAGCATATCCACAGGCTCCCTCATGCTGGACCTTGCGCTTGGAATAGGCGGACTTCCCAAGGGACGTATCATCGAGATATACGGTACGGAATCCTCCGGTAAGACGACCATCTCGCTTCAGGCTGTTGCGGAGGCGCAGAAAGCCGGCGGCACGGCGGCATTCATCGACGTGGAGCACGCCCTCGACCCGGTTTACGCAAGGAAGCTCGGCGTTGATATCGACCATCTGCTGGTTTCCCAGCCGGACACCGGCGAGCAGGCGCTCGAGATAATCGAGACTCTGGTGCGTTCCGGTGCGGTGGATATCATCGTACTTGACTCCGTTGCCGCAATGACCACCAAGGCGGAGATAGACGGCGACATGGGCGACGCGCACGTCGGCGTTCAGGCAAGACTTATGTCTCAGGCGATGAGAAAGCTCACCGCCGTTATCAGCAACACCAACACCGTTGCAATATTCATCAACCAGATACGCGAGAAGATAGGCGTTATGTACGGCAACCCGGAAACCACTCCCGGCGGACGCGCGCTGAAATTCTACTCCTCCGTGCGCATCGAGGTAAGGCGCGGCGAACCCATCAAGGACGGCGGCGAGATAATCGGCAGCCGCACCAAGTGCAAGGTCGTAAAGAATAAGGTGGCTCCTCCTTTCAAGACTGCGGAGTTTGATATGCTGTACGGTCAGGGCGTTTCCAAGCTCGGCGAGATAGTTGACACCGCCGTTGAATTCGGCATAATCAAGAAGAGCGGAAGCTGGTTCAGCTACAACGATATGAAGATAGGTCAGGGACGCGAAAAGGTGTTCGAGTACCTCAAGGCAAACGCTGATATATGCAGCGAGGTCGAGGGCAAGGTGCGCGAGGAATTCGCGAAGAACTCCAGTCTGCTTGACAGCCTTTCCAGCGACGACGATTTCGAGGAGGGCATGGACATCGCCGAGGGCGGCGAGAAGCCCGCAAAGAAATCCGGGGATTCCGACGAGGACGATTTCGCAGAGTTCGCTCCGGAGGACGTGGAATAACAAATGGGACGGCTTCAGAACTGCCGCGCGGAGAATTTCGCGGGCGGCAGGATAACGGAGCTTTCCGTCTACAAGGGCGACACCTACCAGCTTGAACTGGAGGACGGAAAGAAATTCTACATCAACTGCACAATAGTCGCGGACTACGACCTGCACGAGGGCGAAGAGATGGACGGCGGCCTGCTGGAAAAGCTCCAGCACGCGGACAGAATGCGCAAGGCGAAGAAGCGCGCCCTCTACCTGCTGGGGAGCCGTATGTACTGCTACAACGAGCTGTACAAGAAGCTCCTGCCGACCTACGGGGAGGAGGCCTCCCGGGCGGCGGCGGACGCAATGCAGGAGTACGGCTATATAGACGACGAGGACTACGCCGCGAAGCTCGCGGACAGGCTTATCCACGTCAAGCGCTGGGGAATGCAGAAGACCCGCTGGGAAATGCAGACACGTGGTCTTGACCGGAATCTCATAGAGGACGTCCTCGCGGAATACACGGACGAGGACATCGACGGGGAGATACTCCACCTGCTGGAAACGAAGTACAGCGAGAAGCTTTCCGACCCGGACGACCGCCGCAGGACAATGGCTGCTCTGGCGCGGCGGGGCTACGGCTGGGGCGCGGTGAAGCGGTGCATGGAGAAAATAATTCAGGATATAGATGATAACGAGGAAGAATATGAGTAAGATAAAGGTTGCAATGGTATCTCTGGGCTGCTCCAAGAATCAGGTGGACGCAGAGCAGATGATGGCGAAGATAGCGGACAGGGGCTACGCATTCGTTGCGGAGCCGGGAATGGCGGATATAGTTCTGGTGAACACCTGCGGCTTCATTCAGTCCGCAAAGGAGGAGGCGATAGGCTGGATAATGGAGCTTATCGATCTCAAGAACGAAGGCAGGATAAAGCGCATAATCGTCACGGGCTGTCTCAGCGAGCGCTACCGCGACCAGTTCGCGGAGGAATTCCCGGAGATAGACGCGGTGGTGGGGATAGCGGAGTACGGCAAAATAGCCGACATCGTTGACGGTCTGGTGGATTTCGAAAAGCCCGCGCACGAGGACGGCACCCCGGCGGTGTGCTACTTCGGCAAGAAGGAGAGCCACAGCATGGAGGGCAAGCGCATTATTTCCACGCTGCCGCACTACGCGTACCTCCGCATTGCGGACGGCTGCGACAACTGCTGCACCTACTGCGCTATTCCGGCTATCCGCGGAAGATTCCGCAGCAGGAAGATGGAGGACATCGTTGAGGAAACGAAGCTCCTCGCCAAGGACGGCGTAAAGGAGATAGTAATTATCGCGCAGGACGTTACACGCTACGGTCTGGACCTTTACGGAAAACTGGCTCTGCCGGAGCTTCTGGACAAGCTGTGCGAGATAGACGGGCTGAAATGGATTCGTCTGCTCTACTGCTATCCCGAGAGGGTGACGGACGAGCTTATCGACTGCATAAAGCGTCAGGACAAGATAGTGAAGTATCTTGATATCCCGATGCAGCACTGCAACGACACGATACTGAAGCGCATGAACCGCAAATGTACCGGCGCGCAGGAGCGCGAGCTGGTTGAGAAGCTCCGCAGGGAGATACCGGGCATTACGCTGAGGACTACGTTTATCACGGGCTTCCCCGGGGAGACCGAGGAGCAGTTCAACGAGCTGGGAGAATTCGCCGAGGAAATGCACTTCGAGCGCATGGGCTGCTTTGCATACTCCGAGGAGGAGGGGACTCCGGCAGCTTCATTCCCGGACATGGTGGACGAGGACGTGCGCGAGCACCGCAAGGAGATACTCGAGGAGCAGCAGGACACCCGCGTTGCGGAGCTGTACAATTCCATGATAGGCTCCACTGACGAGGTGGTGGTCGAGGGCTATGACAAGTATCTCGCGGAGGGCGGTCTGTTCTTCGGCAGGAGCGCGATGTTCGCCCCGGAGATAGACGGCATGATATATTTCAGCGTTCCGCAGGGAATGAAGAAGCCGAGGATAGGCGATTTCGTGAACGTCCGCTTTGACGATGTTCTGGACAATAATCTTCTGGGAGAAATGGTATGAATCTTGCAAACAAGCTGACCCTTATGCGCGTGATACTGGTGCCATTTTTCGTGGCGTTCATGCTTATCGGGGCGATACCGTACAATTATCTGTGGGCGCTGGTGGTGTTCGCTGTGGCGAGTATCACGGATATGCTTGACGGAAAGATAGCGCGCAGATACAACATGATAACCAGCTTCGGCAAGTTTCTCGACCCGCTGGCGGACAAGATACTTGTTGCGGCGGCGCTGGTGTGCTTCGTGCAGCTCGGCTGGTGCAGCGCGTGGGTGACTGCGCTTATCCTCGCGCGGGAGTTCGTGGTTTCCGGCGTTCGGCTGGTGGCTGCCTCCAGCGAGAAAAAGGTGGTCATCGCGGCGGGAATGCTCGGAAAGCTCAAGACCGCTATGACAATGGTGGCTATCTGCGTGATACTCTTCATGTGGATCCTGGCGCAGTTCGGCGCGATTTCTCCGGATGGCTTCCCGATACAGATAATAAGCGACGTGCTGATGTACATTGCGGCGGCGCTCACCGTGGCTTCCGGCGTGAAGTATCTCTATGACTACCGGGAATTTATAGACCCGGCGAAGTAAATTCGGAATTCGGAATTCATAATTCGGAATTGATGTGCCGTTTCGCGGCGGATTTTGATTATATGTAGGGGAGGGGCTTGCCCCTCCCGCATTTATTTGCGCGGCGTCCGTGCCGCGTTTTTGGTGCGTGTGAAATCTTTCTGATTTTTCCAGCCCTTTTGCGTGGTGTATGTACAGCGTGTGATTTCTATGCGAATAAGAGGATTTCGGGAGGGGCAAGCCCCTCCCCTACGGTTTTTGTGGGGAATCGTGCTGAACGCTCTGTGAGCGGCGGATTATTTGATGGACAGCCCTCTGTCGCTTCAAGACATCTCATCCACAACGGGGGGAGAAATGTGCCTTGTGGTGCGTGGGGACAATCAGGACGGTTGCTCCCCTCTACACATAATTAAAATCCGCAGCGAAGCGGCACATTAATTCCGAATTATGAATTCCGAATTCCGAATTATCCCTGTAACCTATTCCCCGCGCGGGCATATAATGTACCGAACGGGTGCATTCTGCCCGGAATAAACAGCAAAGGGGAATGAGCATGGAGCGCAGTCTTGACGAAATCAAGCCGGGGGAATCCGCAGTTGTCACGTCCTTACAGGCGCACGGCAGCATGCGCAGGCGGCTTTTAGATATAGGTCTTGTGGAGGGTACCCGGGTGGAATGCGTGGGCAGAAGCCCTCTCGGCGATCCGGCGGCGTACCTCATACGCGGCGCGGTCATCGCCATACGCTCGGCGGACAGCCGGGACGTTCTTGTGGGGGAGGGCTCCGATGGGACTTACCTCTGAATCCACGGGATTTGCGGCGGCGTTATGCCCGGAAATAAAGCGCCGCGAGCCGGACGACCGCATAATCGCCATCGCCGGGAATCCGAATGTCGGCAAAAGCACGATATTCAACGCCCTAACCGGAATGCGCCAGCACACCGGAAACTGGCCGGGGAAGACCGTTTCGGCGGCGCAGGGCTTCTGCCGGACGGAGCACTACAACTGCGTCCTCGCGGATATCCCGGGTACTTATTCGCTGCTGGCGCACTCCGCCGAGGAGGAAGCCGCCCGCGACCTGCTGTGCTTCGGCGGGATAGACGCGGCGGTGGTGGTCTGCGACGCGACCTGCCTCCAGCGGAGCCTGAACCTTGTATTGCAGGTGATGGAGCTCTGCCCGAAAACGCTGGTCTGCGTGAATCTCTGCGATGAGGCGAAGCGGCGGGGCATAGCCCTCGACCTTGAACAGCTCCGGGAGAATCTGGGAGTGCCGGTGGTGGGGACTGCGGCGCACAACAAAAGGACCCTCCGGGCGCTGACCGCCGCAGTGGACAGAATGCTCGCTGACGACCCGCCGGAAAACCGCCGCCGTCTGCGCTATATCCGCCCGGTGGAGGAATCCATTCAGCGGGTGGAGCCGCTCCTGCGGGGGCGCTTCGGGAACCAGCCGGATATGCGGTGGCTCGCCCTGCGGCTCATCGAGGGGGACGAAAAGCTCGCTGAAAAGGCGGGGGAGCTCCTGAAAACAGACCTGCGCGGCGACCCGGAAATCTCGGAGGCGGTGGAATCCGCGCGAATGCGCCTTGCGGAGAGCGACATCACGCTGGATATCCTGCGGGACAGAATAGTTTCCTGCATAACCCTGAACGCCGAGGAAGCCGCAGACGGCGCAGTTTCCGAGTGTCCCGGCTGCCGGAGCGCCGACCGCCGCGCCGACCGTATCCTCACGGGAAAGGCGCTGGGATTCCCGCTGATGATACTGCTTCTGCTGGTGGTTTTCTGGCTGACGGTGAGCGGCGCGAATTATCCGTCGCAGCTTCTTTCGGCGGGGCTTGGGTGGCTCGGGGAGCGGCTCGGGGAGCTCCTTGGCTTTGCGCCGGAATGGGTGCGCGGGCTGTTGGTGGACGGAGCCTACCGCACTCTTTCCTGGGTAGTGGCGG
>CALBGD010000114.1 GCA_937893735.1 uncultured Clostridia bacterium
AAGTTTTTTATACTCAGTATCGTAATTACTATAATGATGTATGGTATCATGTATATCCCCACTCATAAGTCATTATTATGATGTAATCAGCTATTCTCCCCTGCGCGGCGTAATCATGCGCCTCGTACAGCACGCCCTGCTGGTCGGGAGAAATCTTCGGCGCAAGCGCAGTCATCAGGATATAGCCGTTGGCGTGGAGCTGCTCCGCAAGCGTTTCAAGGAAGCTGTTATAACTCTCGCGGTCGTCCGGTGCGATGTATTCTATATCCATGTTGACCCCGTAGTACTGCTTGGATTCAAGCTCTGACAGAATATTGCCGATGAGCCGCTCCCGGAGCTCCGGCGAAGCAAGGATTCCAGACAGCGATTCAGTGCTGAAGCCCTCGCCGGTAATGTTTGTGACCACCATCAGCGGCATTACCCCGGAGCGCTGCGCGCGGTAGATGAGTTCGCTGTCGTCCGGCGGTATGAGCTCCGCAGACGTGGTGAGCTGATAGCTGAACGGGCTCAGGAACGTCAGAAACGGAAGAACGCAGTTCAGCGAATTCGTATTTATGCTTGGATATGCGTAGCCGTTAACAAGAATAGTCCGGCGCGGCTCCGATGAACCAACCGGAATATAAACCGTCTGCCCTGCCATCAAATTCAGCGGATTCAGCCCGGGATTCGCGGCTAAAAGGTCGTTCAGCGGAACTCCATACTCCTGCGAAACGGAAAAAAGCGTCTGCCCCTCCGTCAGGATATAGCGCACAGTGTCCGTGTTTATAAGAAGATTCTGCCCCGGCACCAGCGCCGATAGATTTGTCAGTCCATTGTCGGCGGCTATCCTGTTCGGAGGAAGTCCGTATCTTCGCGAGATAACCGCCAGCGTATCACCGGGACGAACCGTATATATCACCATATCATTACCCCCTTAATGCAGCTCCCGCCTTGCGCCAAGTATCCTTATCCCCTGCGCGGCGGCGTAATTGTAGCTTGACAGGAGGCGGTTGCGCGCATCGTATGTATGCGAGCAGGTATAGATATTCTCCGGTCTGGCGGGATAGAATACGAATGACACTATCATCGTGTGATAGAATCTGCCTTCGTCATTGCGAAGCTGTATCACATCGCCCGGCCGCAGCCCGGAAAGCTCCGTCATTTCGCCGTAAACCGCAGTTCCATCGTTGTTCAGCAGAAATCTCTGGAGGTACTCCACACTAGTCCACGCAGGCGCTCGGTCGTCCTGACTTATGTAGTACCAGCCGTAGTCGCCGGAATAGTTCATCACGCCGCACCCGGCAAAAAGGCACTGCGATATGAAGTTAGTGCAGTCCCCGCCGATGTCCTCAAAATCATAATAGCGCGGATTTCTGGAAAGCGCCCAGTTCAGAGCGTAATTCACCGCCTTCTGCCTGCTGTAACCGGATTCTATCAGCATTCTGCCACCCCCTTTTATGGCATTATATGCCGAGGCCGCTGAAGGGTGAATATTCTGAATAATTTTCCCGGACCATGCAAAGACTATTTGCAGAACAGGAGGGATATTTATGCCTATAAAAGCAGAGAATCTCTGTCGGTATTACACTGCCGGGGGAACAGTTATCCGCGCCCTCGACGGCGTGAGCCTTGATATTCAGGACGGTGAATATGTAACGATATGCGGAGCCAGCGGCAGCGGAAAATCCACGCTGATGAACATACTTGGCTGCCTTGACGTGCCTACCTCTGGCAGCTACTACCTCGATGGGGAGAGCGTGCCGGAATTGGACGACAACAGCCTGAGCCGTATCCGCGGAAGTAAAATCGGGTTCGTTTTCCAGAGCTTTAATCTCATTCCAACGCTGACTGCGCTGGAAAACGTGGAACTCCCGCTGATGTACCGCGGAATACCGAGGAAACAGCGGCGCGAAGCCGCCCTTGAAGCACTGGAACAGGTGGGGCTCCAGAATCGATCATCGCACCGCCCCTGCGAAATGAGCGGTGGTCAGCAGCAGCGCACAGCTATCGCGCGTGCCATCGCAGCGCGTCCGTCCATGATACTCGCCGACGAGCCCTGCGGGAATCTCGACAGCCGCTCCGGGCGGGTGATATGCGAGATTCTGGAGGCTCTGCACCTTTGCGGAAAGACTATCGTAATGATAACCCATGACGAAAACGCCGCCAAACGCGCAGAACGCCTTATCCGTATTGCAGACGGCAGAATAGCGGCTTCATAAATTACAAAACAGCGTTCTCAGCCTGTTAAAAAAGCCATCTTTCATTTATAAGTGAAAGGTGGCTTTTGAAATGTTATGCTGCAAAGTAACCAAAACAAGAAAATCGGAACAAAAAAAGTGAAAAAACAGTATATCCATCTGTGAAGTAAGATAGAATCCAAAAGGGAAAACGAATTCTAAAAAAAAGCGGCAGCATTCTTGATATGCACCTACAAAAGTGTCTAACTTTTGTGATGCATATCAAAATTAGTAGTGTTAAGCTCGTCGGAGTCAATGATCGGTATCGCTGCCATAGCCATTCGCGAATACGTAGGTGTCGTTGCCAGCGCCTCCGCACATAATATAATTTACGGTGCCTCCGTCAAGAACATAATTGCCGACGCCACCATATTATATTGCACGCACATGGAATAATTTTCTTCAACTGTGCTATCACACTATCAAGATAAACTCGTCATTAACAACATAGCATGGAATAAACACGCATGGTTATGCGATTTACTTTGACGACAATATAGCACATACAAGCTTTTTTGTTCCTCTCTCATATTAGCTATTATAATAAAAATATCATATTTATTCGTTTCGAGAAATATAAAACGGAAGAAGTGTTGCAACTAAAGGAATATAGGTAAAATAGTTGAAAAAACAAGAAAAATATGATATAATAAACACAATAACCCCCGAACTGCTGATTATAAAGCGGTTCGGGGGATTTTTTGTTACTAATTTGTTATTAGTTCAATGTTCATTTTGAGTTCTTCTATATTTTTATGTGTGTAAACACGTTCACCTGTTCCCTTTGATTTATGCCCCATAATTCGATCAATGCACACCTTATTTGCACCTGCTGAATCAAGTCGTGACCGGAAGGTGTGTCGGCATTCGTGAGGGGTGTGATTCATTTGCAGCTTATTCATAATCGCATTCCAGATTTCCCGATATTGTGTTTGATTGAGCTTTTTCCCGTTGTATTCAAAAAGATATCCGCTTTGAGAATGTTCAACATGATATTGAACAATGCTTTGAATTTTTGAATGAATTGGAACTATTCTGTTCTTACCCGCTGCTGTCTTTGTTCCACCTATCTGATGTTGTATAATAAAACTTGACACCCCACGCTCAAAATAATATACTAAAAT
>CALBGD010000115.1 GCA_937893735.1 uncultured Clostridia bacterium
GCGCGCTTCTTCGGGCTGTTCGGGCGGGAGGACGATATCTGCATTAAATGGTGCGACATAGAGGTCATAGGCGAGGATACCATACTTGTTTCCTGTCAGGAATCGTCAGGTTCACCAAAGAAGCGTGGCAAATTCTTTGGAAATTTGTTAAAGTAGACAGTGAGTTTTGTGTTGAAAAAAGCGGCTGTTTGTGGTATAATATTTCAGTAAGTGTGCGGTAATACTATGCACAAATACACACACGGCCTGGCAGTTCCGCCGGTGCGCTCACGCGTCCGGAACACAGCAGGCGTGGAGGAAAAATTCAACCAAATTTCAGGAGGAAACACAAATGGCAGTAGTATCTATGAAGCAGCTTCTCGAAGCAGGCGTACATTTCGGTCACCAGACAAGAAGATGGAACCCTAAGATGGCTCCTTACATCTTCACCGAGAGAAACGGCATCTACATCATCGACCTTCAGAAGACTGTAAGAAAGCTCGACGAGGCTTACAACTTCATTCACGAGGTTGCAGCCAACGGCGGCGAGGTACTGTTCGTAGGCACCAAGAAGCAGGCTGCTGATTCCATCAAGGAAGAGGCTACCCGCGCAGGCGCTCATTTCGTAAACGCTAGATGGCTCGGCGGTATGATGACCAACTTCAAGACCATCCAGAGAAGAATCGCAAGACTTGAGCAGCTCCACACAATGGAGACAGACGGCACATTCGACCTGCTCCCCAAGAAGGAAGTTGTTAAGCTCAACCTCGAGATCGAGAAGCTCGAGAAGTTCCTCGGCGGTATCAAGAACATGAAGAAGCTCCCCGGCGCTCTCTTCGTTGTTGACCCCCGCAAGGAGAAGATCGCAGTATCCGAGGCTAAGAAGCTCGGTATCCCGGTAGTTGCTATCGTTGATACAAACTGCGATCCTGACGAGATCGACTATGTGATCCCCGGCAACGACGACGCTATCAGAGCTGTTAAGCTCATCGCAGGCGCTATGGCTGACGCTATCATCTCTGCAAAGCAGGGCACAGAGGAAGCTGCTGCTGAGCAGGAAGCTCCCGCTGAGGACGCTGAGTAATTCCGATCACGGAACGTTACGGAATCTTATATAATCAAGTAAAGGAGAACACAAATGGCTAACATTACAGCAAGCGAAGTTAAGGAACTTCGTGAGATGACCGGCTGCGGCATGATGGACTGCAAGAGAGCTCTCGTTGAGGCTGACGGCAACAGAGACGAGGCCGTTAAGATCCTCCGTGAGAAGGGTCTTGCAAAGGCTGCAAAGAAGGCAGGCAGAATCGCTGCCGAGGGTATCGTAAAGGCTAAGGTAAACGGCACAAACGGCGTTATCGTTGAGATCAACTGCGAGACAGACTTCTGCGCTAAGAGCGACAAGTTCCTCGAGCTCGTTGAGACCATCACTGACACTATCCTCGCTAACGACGTTGCAGACGTTGAGGCTCTCAAGAACTGCACAGTTGCAGGCGGCACACAGACCGTTGCTGAGTATATGACCGAGAAGATCGCTACTATCGGTGAGAACATGAACATTCGCCGTTTCACCAAGATGACCGGCACACTCGTTCCCTATATGCACGATGGCGGCAGACTCGGTACTCTGGTCAAGATCGACACAGACAAGCCTGAGGACGCAACAGTTCTCGCCTGCGGCAAGAACGTAGCTCTCCAGATCACCGCTCTTAACGCACAGTATGTATCTCAGAACGATATCCCTGCTGACGTTCTCGCTAACGAGAAGGAAGTTCAGCTCGGCCTCGTAAAGACTGAGAATGCACAGTCCGCTAAGCCCAAGCCCGAGAACGTTCTTGAGAAGATCGTTGAGGGTCGTCTCAGAAAGTACTTTGAGGAAGTTTGCCTCCTCGACCAGAAGTACTTCAAGGACGATACAATGACTATCGCTAAGTATGTTGAGTCTGAGGCTAAGGCAGCAGGCGCATCTATCAAGATTGTTTCCTTCGTTCGCTACGAGCGCGGCGAGGGCATCGAGAAGAAGCAGGACGATTTCGCTGCTGAAGTTGCTCAGATGGCTAAGGGCTGATAAGCTCAAAAGATATCAAGATGCAGACCTCTTTTGGGGTCTGCATTTTTTGTATTGACAACCTAAGACGCTGATGTTATAATAAATATAAGTGTAAAATCATAGCATAGATGGAAAAGAGGTCAGACATGACTCCAAGACTGATAATAGTTATCCCCTGCTACAACGAGCAGGAGGTGCTTCCTATAACCGCGCCGCAGTTCCTTGCAAAGATAAAGGAGCTTTCGGCCGCCGGAATGATAACCGAGGACAGCCGCATAATGTTCGTGGACGATGGCAGCAAGGACAGAACATGGGAGATAATCTCGAAGCTCTCCGAGCAGGACGAGCACTACATCGGGATAGCCCAGAGCCGCAACCGCGGGCATCAGAACGCGGTGCTTGCCGGATTGATGGAAGCCAAGGATATGTGCGATATCACCATCAGCATAGACTGCGACGGTCAGGACGACATCAACGCAATGAACGGCATGGTCGCCGCTTATCATGAGGGCTGCGAGATAGTTTACGGCGTGCGCTCCAAACGGGATACGGACACGTTTTTCAAGCGCTTCACCGCCGAGAGCTTCTACAAGCTGCTGAATTCCATGGGTGCGGAGGTAGTTTACAACCACGCGGATTACCGGCTGATAAGCAGCCGTGCGCTTCAGGAGCTGGCGAAATTCAAGGAGGTAAACATCTTCCTGCGCGGAATGGTTCCGCTTGTGGGATTCAAGAGCACCAGCGTGTATTATGAGCGCAGCGAGCGCGCCGCCGGAAAATCACATTACCCGCTGAAGAAAATGCTTGCGCTTGCGTTTGACGGAATAACCAGCCTTTCCATAAAGCCGATAAAGCTTATCATCGGAATGGGCATAATCGTTGCGTTCATCAGCTTTATCGGGATAATCTGGGCGATAGTGGAGGCGTTCCTCGGGAAAACTGTGTGGGGCTGGGCTTCCACCACCTGCATTATTTGCTTCCTGAGCGGAGTTCAGCTTATTTCCATCGGAGTTATCGGCGAGTATATCGGAAAAATATACATGGAGGTAAAACACCGCCCGCGGTATATTATCAGCGACCGGACGTGGGAAGAACACAAGAAGAAATAAAATACCGCCCTGTCTCTGATCGTTGGGACAGGGCGGATTCTTATTCCTGAGTATCAATATGCGGAAGAAGCTGGAGCTCCGGGTGATAGGTGTATATCATGATGTTGCTGTCCGGGAGGTTTCCGGCACCGAGGAGCGTTCCCTCTGTCTTGAACAGAAGCTCCTCGCCGGGATTGTCCGGCTGGAGGTCAAAATCAAGGAGATACAGGTGTTCGATATTCTTTAAATCGTTGTAGGATTTACTGTAATCCAGCTCGTCGGGGTCGCGCTTTACCTCCACCCTGCCCTCAGGCTTGACTTGATATGAGTAGCTTTCGTATTCCGAGTAGTTCAGCGAGTAGAACTTCCAGCCCGGCAGATATGCGCTGACGTGCGAGAAGATGTCGTTCTTCACCACGATGACGGAATCCTCCGGGAGATTCTCGCGTATAAAATCCGCCGCATTCTTGGACTGGCTGTAATCCGTGGCATAATCAGCTCCCAGAATGAACAGTCCCATCGGAATAGTCGCCGCGTAAAAGGCGCAGAGCAGCGCGCAGAAATTCCTGTCGAACTTCTGGTCGAGCCGCCAGAGCTTTTCAGTTATCTTACGTCCCGCCGGGGAAATATCCATGCTCAGCAGTTTTGGCTCGCGGCAGACGGGAGTTTCGTTCTCCTTTCCGGTCCAGAAGCAGAACACCAGAACGAACAGGAAGCAGAACGCCCTTGCCGGCAGAGTATACCACATTATGCAGCATACCACCATGTAGAATGCCGTGAAAAACAGCGAAGTAACGAATGCGCGCCTGTAATGTCTGAGTTCAATGAAAGCGAGAACCAGAATCAGCGCCCCTATCAGCTTTATGACACTGCAAAGCTCTGTATTAATGAGCCCGGCGTTTCCGTCAAGGAACGCGTTGAATGCGATATCGGGGAGGCAGGCGAATATCCGCACTATCGCTGGAACAATAGTGTTCGCGGTGATCCCGCCCCCGCCGTTTATTTTGTCGAGCGAGGTGAATATCGGCAGTATCATGCAGAGAACTCCCAGCCCGGAGACCGCAAGCCCGGCAAGCCGCATGATGTTCAGTCTTGCCGAAGATGACTTCCACAGACGGAACAGGTCGATTATCATGAATATTCCCATTATGCCGATAAATCCGCTCATCATTACATGGGTGTTCGCCATAAGCGCCACAAGCAGACCCCACAGCAGCGGGCGCTCGTTACGCTTCGGGTAGAGCATAGCCATCAGCACCAGAAACAGCGTGATAAGGCAGTAGACCCTCGACTGAACCGACAGGTAGAACATAAATCCGCCGGAGAACAGCACGATTCCCTTAAATACATTGTTGAACGGAGCCTTCCACAGGAAAAGCGCCGCAGTTACCGAGGTAATGACCCAGCTTACGAACGGAAGCACCTGCACAGGGCAGCCGGAAGCCGCAAAAATGTGCAGCAGCAGAAACCAGAGCGGAGGGTGCCCCTCAAACTGTATCTGCTCGATTATTCCGGGGATATCGTTGTCGCGGGCTATGCACCATGCCTGCGCCTCATCGTACCAAATCTCGTGGTTGAATGCGCCAATAAGCGTAAGCACGGCATAAACGGCGAACAGGCATATCAGCACGATACGGCTGCGGGATAGCGGCTTTGCCGCAGAGGTTTCGGTCATTTCTTCTGCTCCTTGGATTCTTCGTGATATTCCTTTTCAGTGTTGACGTTCCAGACGCTCTCGCGGTCGCCGCTTCCGCTGATTATAGCGCGTGCGGCGTTCATCGCGGTCAGCATGGAGTGATCCATGTTGTTGTAGCGGTGCTGTCCGTTTCTGCCTATGCAGTAGAGGTTTTCGAATCCGTCAAGGTAGCTCTTTACCTTTCCGAATTCCTTGTAGGTGCCGAAATATGCGGGGTAGGCTTTCTTAACCTTTGTGGTGAAGCTGTCAACGATGTTTTCCTGCTTGATTATTCCTATCTGCTCAAGCTCTCCGGCGGCAAACTTTATGAATTCCTCCGGCGGAGTGTTCCACATATCGTCGCCCTCGGTGCAGAAATATTCCAGACCCACCCAGACGTGCTTCGTGTTGTCGTCCACCATGTACGGAGACCAGTTGTTGAATATCTGGAGCCTGCCGAGCTTTACCTCGCGCTCCTGAATGTATATCCAGCAGTCCGGCACGATGTTGTTTATCGTGGGAGTTTTGGTCTTGTTCTGTATCTCAAGGCGGTCGAGCAGAAGTCCCACGGTTATGAAATCGCGGTAGGGGAGGTTCACGGCGATATTCAGGATATCCTCCGGCACCTGCGGCAGAGCCTCCGCGAGATCCTTTATCGGCATGGAGGAAATAAGGTAGTCGCACTCGATCGTGCGCTCCTTTCCGTATTCCGGGGAATTGCTGTCGGTGCAGCGGCTAGTGATGGACTTCACCTTTCCGTTTTCGGTGTTTATCTTCACGACCTCCTGCTGCATCAGGAGCTCCGCGCCCTTTTCCTGGTCGATTTCAGCCATACGCTCCCAGAGCTGGCCGGGGCCGAATTTCGGGTAGTAGAACTCGTCGATGAGCGAGGTCTCCACGTTCTGGTTTTTCTTCTTGAACGGCTTTGACAGGGCAGAGGTGATGACTTTCCAGACGGACAGCCCCTTGACGCGCTGGGCTCCCCAGTCCGCCGCGATGTTGGACGGGTGCACGCCCCAGAGCTTCTCGGTATAGTCCTCAAAGAACATCTGGTAGAGCGGCTTTCCGAAGCGATTTATGTAGAAGTTTTCGAGGGAAGTTTCCGGAAGCTTGTGTATCACGCTGCCGAGGTATCCGAAGCCGGCTTTCATGGTATTCACGAATCCCATGTTGATGAATGTCGCGGGCTTCAGCGAGATGGGGTAGTCAAAGAATCTCTTGCGGAAATATATGCGCGAAAGGCGGGTCCTCGCAAGGAAAACATCGTCCATCTTGTCCGGGTCAATGCTTGGGTCGTCGGAGAAAGTGTGCGTCCTGCCGAGCACCTTATCGTCCTTGGAGGGCGCTCCCTGAAGCGGCAGTATATCCGTCCACAGCTTCATGACCTCCTTATCCTTGGAGAAGAAGCGGTGCCCGCCGATATCTATGCGGTTTCCGTTGTATCTTGCGGTTCTGGAGATACCTCCGATGAATTCGCTTGCTTCAATGATTATCGGGTGGTATTCGCTGCTCTCGTTAAGGAGCGTGTATGCGGCGGTGAGTCCTGCGGGACCTGCGCCTATTATGATAACGTTTTTCATCTGTTTTCGTTCTTTCCTTTTCTGTCGAATATAAGCAGCTTGCGCCCGGCGTAATTCCACACCAGCACTATTGCTGCGGCGATTATCTTTACGATAAGGTAGCTTATATGGAGCAGCTCAGTGCCGAGGTACATGATAAGCTCAGTAAGCCCCAGACCGATGATCCCGACCACCGTGAATATCAGGAATGCGCCGAAGCTTTTGCCGCTGCCGCGGTTGTCCTTCTTCCGGAAAACAAAGGTCAGCGAGAGTATGTAGTTCACGGCAAGACCTACCACGAATGCTGCCGCCGTGGACACGAAAAGCTCCCATGGAGTGCCGCCAGTGAGTATGACCTCCTGAAACAGGAACAGCGTCCCATAGTCAGCAAGAAAAGCAATTCCGCCTACTATCGCATACCTGAAAAATTCCCAGAAAAGCCGTATCAGCTTTTCACGTTTTTCCTTGGTCAATATATATCCCCCCAATTATAATATAGTATAATTATACTACTTTTAAGCACTTTTTTCAATATGATGTATGCTGAGCTCCCTAAAATTGTGACTTATGACATATATGCGGTTTGCCGTTTGTTTATTTTTAACCCCGGCTATTGACAAAATCCGAATAAGGGTATATAATAAAATCACAGCGATACGCTGAATACATTTTATATCTGTTTCGGGGCGGAGTGCAATTCTCCACCGGCGGTGAAAGTCCGCGAG
>CALBGD010000116.1 GCA_937893735.1 uncultured Clostridia bacterium
GTGCAAGGAGTGCGGAGCTGACTTCGTGTTCACCGCTGGCGAGCAGGAATTCTACGCTGAGAAGGGCTTCACAAATCAGCCCCAGAGATGCAAGGCTTGCCGCGACGCTAAGAAGAATGCCGGCAAGAGCGGCAGAACCTTCTATGAGGCTACTTGCGCTGGCTGCGGCGGTATCGCTAAGGTTCCGTTTGAGCCGAAGGAAGACAGACCTGTATATTGCAGCGACTGCTTCGCAAAGATGAGAGGCGAGTAATTTCGTCCGGATTGGTTGGTATTTTCTCACAGGAAACTAGCATTTACACAGGCTGATTTCGGTCAGTCTTTCGCAAATTTCTTATAGAACTATTGATCAACTCGCAAAGAAATCAGGCGGTGAAGAACCGCCTGATTTTTTAATGCAAATGATTTCATAAGCCCGATTCTGCCGGTTTTTTACAAACTGAAACTTCCGGCTCTCCCGTAAAATGAGAGAGCCGGAAGCCTGATTAATATTATAGTATCAGTCAACGTCGAACTGCATCATTTCAGCGATCTTCTGCTGAACTCTGTCAGCGACATCAGCGGGAGCGAGCTTTTCGCTGAAGCTCTTGTCCCTTGCGGAGATCTCTATTACGCCGTCCTTGAGGTTTCTCGGGCTTACGATAACGCGGAGCGGGATTCCCAGCAGGTCAGCGTCAGAGAACATTACGCCTGCGCTGACTGCGCGGTCGTCGTACATTACCTCTACGCCGCGCTTGGTCAGCTCCTCGTAGAGTGCGTCAGATTTTTCCTTCACCTCTGCGTCATCTGCGCGTACTGCGCAGATATGAACCTGCCACGGAGCAATAGCCATCGGCCAGATGGGACCGTAATCGTCGTGGTGAGCCTCGCATACGGAAGCCGCAAGTCTGCCAACGCCGATACCGTAGCAGCCCATTATCGGAACCTGCGTATTTCCGTCCTTGTCGAGATAGGTCATACCCATGCTCTTGGTGTACTTGGTGCCGAGCTGGAAGATGTTTCCGACCTCGATGCCGCGGGAAATAGTTATGTGCTTCTTTCCGCAGCTCGGGCAGATTCCGCCCTCGATTATCTTGGCAAAATCGTGATACTCAACGTTCTTCACGTCGCGGTCGAGGTCAAGTCCGGTGTAGTGGTACTCTTCCTTATTTGCGCCGCAGGAGAGGTTGTTTGTGTTCTGGAGCGAACGGTCGAACAGCACTGTCATGCCCTCGGGAAGTCCGACAGGGCCGATGTAGCCGGGGTTCAGACCGCATTCCGGAGTGATGACTGCGGGGTGGATATCGCAGCCAAGGTAGTTCGTGAGCTTTGTCTCGTTAATGTCGAGGTCGCCGCGGATAAATACTACAACGTAGCTGTCATCGTGGTTGCGCTGGTAAACTACCGCCTTGCAGCTCTTTTCCTGCGGGGTGTGCAGGAACTCGCAAATCTCCTCGATGGTGTGGATATTCGGGGTGTAGACCTCGGTGAG
>CALBGD010000117.1 GCA_937893735.1 uncultured Clostridia bacterium
CCGCAATATCTCGGAGCGTTCCTCTTCCGGCAGGGCGAGGAGCTGCTCTTTCAGCTTCCGGGGCGCTGCGGAGAGTATCTCGAAGAATGCCTTTATCAGCAGGACAACGCAGGTCAGCGACAGCGCGGAGGCAATTATCGCCCACGCCCATACGACCCATTCCACCCAGCCGCCGGAGAAAATCAGCGGGAGCCATGCGGCGGCGCTTATGACCACCGCGATGATGACGCACCACAGAAGCATTCCGCTGCGGCTGCGCCGGAAATCTGAGAGTATGCGCTCCATTATTCGCCTCTTTCGCGGATAGTCAGCTTTATCGGCGTGGAATCAAGCCCGAACGTCTCGCGGAGCTGGTTCTCGATATAGCGCTGATAGGAGTAATGGAACAGCTCGCGGGAGTTGCAGAAGATGACAAAGTTCGGCGGGCATACGGAGGCCTGCGTCATGTAGTATATCTTCAGGCGCTTGCCCTTGTCTGACGGCGGCTGTACGCGGGAGGTCGCGTAGTTCAGCATATCGTTGAGCACGCCGGTGGAAATTCTCATGCAGTGCTGCTCGTGGACGTGCTTTATCAGCTCAAACAGCTTGTCTATGCGCTGACCGGTCTTTGCGGAGATGAACACGAACGGCGCGTAGGACATGAACGAGAAGTCCACTTCCAGCTTCTTGCGAAATTCCTCCATGGTGCGGTCGGTCTTGTCCTCGACAGCGTCCCACTTGTTGACGGCGATAACGCACGCCTTGCCCTTGTCGTGGGCGTAGCCTGCGACCTTGCTGTCCTGCTCGGTAAAGCCCACAGTCGCGTCGATCACGATAACGCAGACGTCTGCGCGGTCTACCGCCATCAGGGCGCGGAGCACACTGAAATGCTCGATGTTCTCCGTTACCTTTGCCTTGCGGCGCATTCCGGCGGTGTCGATGAAGATGAACTTGTCCTCGCCGCGGGTGATCTCTGTGTCGATGGCGTCGCGGGTGGTTCCTGCGATGTCGGAAACGATAGAGCGCTCCTCGCCGGATATCTGGTTGATGAGTGAGGATTTGCCCACGTTAGGCTTACCGATAACTGCGACCTTTATCGCGTCTGCGTCGTACTCGTCCGGCTCCTCCGGCGGGAGGTTCTCAAAAACGGCTTCCAGCAGGTCGCCGGTGCCGTGTCCGTGCACGGAGGAAACCGCTATCGGGTCGCCGAGACCGAGGTTGTAGAACTCGTATATCTCCGGGGGAGGGGTACCTACGCCGTCCACCTTGTTTACCGCGAGGACTACCGGCTTGCCGCTCTTTATCAGCATGGAGGCTACGTCGCTGTCGTTTGCGGTAACTCCGGTGGTGATGTCGGTGACGAAGATTATCGCGTCTGCGCGCTCCACAGCGAGCATAGCCTGCTCGCGCATCTGCGCGAGTATAACGTCGTCTGTTTTCGGCTCGATACCGCCGGTGTCGATGAGCATGAACTCCTTGCCGAGCCACTCGCAGCGGCTGTAAATTCTGTCGCGGGTAACTCCGGGCTTGTCGTCGACTATCGACAGGCGCTGACCTACCAGCTTATTGAAAAGCGTGGACTTTCCTACGTTCGGTCTGCCCACAATTGCTACTACCTGCATATTTTACCTCGTTTCACATTAGTTCTGGACATATATTTATAGTATACCATATTTCCGCTTTATTTTCAAGGAATTACGGTAAAAAAACCTTATGGCAACACCGCACAAAGACCAACATTTGGTTTTTGTACGTGTCTTGCTTGCATCT
>CALBGD010000118.1 GCA_937893735.1 uncultured Clostridia bacterium
ATAAGCAGCCGGGGGATTACCTCGACACCGACCCGACCTATGTTGACGAGGACGCAGGTTCGTCCGTCATTCAGGAGCTGATAGGCGTTGACGCTTCGCAGCCGCTGGAGATAATCATTCTGCTGACGCTCATCGCGCTGGCTCCCTCGCTGCTGATAATGATGACCTGCTTTACGCGCATCATCATCGTGCTGGGATTTCTGCGGACGGCGATGCAGACGCAGAGCACTCCGCCAAACATGGTGCTCACCGGAATGGCTCTGTTCCTGACGTTCTTCATCATGGCTCCGGTTTTCTCGGAGATAAACGAGGTCGCATATCAGCCATACGTCAGCGAGCAGCTCACCACTGAGGAGGCTCTCGAGGCGGCGAGCGTTCCGCTGAAGCGCTTCATGCTGAAGCAGACCTCAAACGACGACCTTAACTTCTTCCTTGATCTTTCCAAGACGGAGGAGCCCGAGGGCGGATATACGCAGGAGTACATCGAAAACGACCTCAGCCTGACGGTCATCGTGCCGTCGTTCATGATAAGCGAGCTGAAAAGGGCGTTCCAGATGGGATTTCTGATATTCCTGCCGTTCCTTGTCATTGACCTTGTTGTCGGAAGCACGCTCATGTCGATGGGTATGATGATGCTGCCGCCGGCGATGATATCAATGCCGTTCAAGATACTTGTGTTCGTCCTTGCGGACGGCTGGAACCTGCTGATAGGCTCTGTTGTCGCAAGCTACAACTTGTAGCGGCGCTGAAAGGGGTGACTGAAACATGACTCAGGACGATATGATGGAGGTTTTCCTCGCGGCGATAATGCTTGCGTTCAAGCTTGCCGTGCCGATACTCCTTATCGCTATGATAGTCGGTCTTGTTATAGCTATACTCCAGGCGGCGACGCAGGTGCACGAGCAGACGCTCTCATTTGCCCCGAAAGCCGTGGCGGTAGGTCTGGCGCTGTTTGTCCTTGCCCCGTGGATGACCTCGGAGTGCATTGATTTCGTGAACCTCATCTTTGAGAAGGTCGCTTCGGTGCCCATAACATAAGGCGGCGCCCATGTCAGAGATCTGGGGAATAATTCAGAACAACTTTGTTGTCGTGATAATGGTGCTGGCGAGGGTCAGCGGCATTTTCACCTTTAATCCGATTTTTTCGCGCAACGGCGTCCCGAACATGATGAAAGCGGGAATGTCCCTCATGCTGGCGATAGTTATGGCGACGGCGGGGGATTTCAGCTACACCATGCCGGACGGGCTTCTGCCGTTTGCATTTGATATAGCAAAGGAGCTCCTTGTGGGCTTCACACTGGGATTATTCGTGAACGTCATGCTCCAGCTTTTCAGCTATGCGGGCGAGCTGGCGGATTTCCAGATAGGTCTGTCGATGGCGAAGAGCTACGACCCGACCTTTGGTACCTCCAGCCTTATCACGCAGTATTACAGCTACTGGTTCATGATATATTTCTTTATGGTGGGCGGACACCTGTCCTACATAAAGCTGTTCGCGGTTTCCTATGAAACTATCCCGATAGGGTTCAGCGACTTCAACATCAATGTGGCGTACATCATCGTGACCTACCTTGAAACGGTGATAACCCTCGGTTTGAAGCTCGCGATGCCGATAGTCGCCTCGGAGCTCGTCACGGAGTTCTGCATAGGCGTGCTTATGAAGGCGGTTCCTTCTATCCATGTATTCGTGCTGAACGTGCAGATAAAAATGCTGGTGGGATTCGTCGTGCTGGCGGGAAGCTGCACAATGACGGCGGGATTCATGCAGGACATCATGGATCTGATGTTCACAAACCTGAACAACCTCATTCCGCAGATGGCGGGTATAGGATAGCGCTGAAAGGGCGGTACTATGGCAGGAGAAGAAAAAACCGAAAAAGCCACCCCGAAAAAGCGCAAGGATCAGCGCAAGGAGGGCAACGTCCTCCAGTCACGCGAGATAGTCACGGCGGCCTCCGTGCTGGGTATTTTCGCTTCCATGAGGCTGCTGATAGGCTTCATTACTAAGGCTATGCTGTCCTACACGGGCTCGGTTTTTGAGCATGTCGGGACAACGGCGGTCACGACCGATACCATCATGTCCATCTTCGTGGACGTTATAACGATAGTCGCCGTGTGCGTGGGTCCCATTTGTCTTATCGCGATAGCGCTGGGCATAATCCCGACAGTGGCGCAGACCCGCGGACTTTTCACCATGAAGGCCGTCAAGCCGAAATTCTCCCGGCTGAACCCACTTTCGGGAATAAAAAAGCTGTTTTCAATGCAGTCGATAGTCAGCATTTTAAAGGGACTTATCGAGGTCATAATCATCAGCGCGGTCATTTATAACGAGATACGCGACAGGCTCCCGAAATTTGTTGCTCTGATGAATGCGGGAGTTATGCAGGGCATAACCTATGGGGCGCTGACGATATTCGACATGGTAATGCTTATCTGCATAATGCTGGTGTTCGTTGCGGCTGCGGATTTCCTCTTCCAGTGGTGGCAGTTTGAGAAGAAGCTCAAAATGTCCAAGCAGGAGGTCAAGGAGGAATTCAAGCAGATGGAGGGCGACCCCCAGATAAAGAGCAAGATAAAACAGCGTCAGCAGCAGATGGCGACCCAGCGTATGATGCAGGACGTCCCCAAGGCGGACGTGGTAGTCAGAAACCCTACGCACTACGCAGTTGCGCTGAAATACGACCAGGACAAGAACAACGCCCCGCAGGTGGTGGCGAAGGGAAAAGACCTGCTCGCGCTCAGGATAGTCCAGATAGCCGAGGAAAACGGCGTTATGGCTATCGAGAATCCGCCGCTGGCGCGTTCGCTGTACAGCACGGTGGATATCGGTCGGGAGATCCCCGCCGAGCTTTACAACGCCGTGGCGGAGGTGCTTACCGTAGTGTACCGCGAAAAGCATAAATCCGTTCACGCCTGATACGGCAATACTTGATACAATTCGTGAAAATAAGTAGAATTTTACAGAGAGGAGATGGACAGCATAGTACGCAAGCTTCTGAGTAACTCATTCGTCCTGTTTGTCATCTTCATAGTAATTGCGATAATCATACCGCTGCCCAGCTGGCTGCTGGACTTCCTGATATTGCTGAATATCTCCCTTAGCCTTATTATCCTTGTCATGACCATGTTCATCAAGGAGGCTCTGGAGTTCTCCGTATTCCCGACGGTGCTCCTGCTGACCACGGTTCTTCGACTGTCGCTGAACGTTTCCACCACGAGAGGTATCCTCTCCAGCGGATATGCGGGCGCGGTAATCGCGGCATTCGGACAATTCGTAATGGGCGGCGACGCCATCGTCGGCTTCCTGATATTCATAATCATCGTATTAGTAAACTTCATCGTAATCACCAAGGGCTCCGAACGAGTATCCGAGGTTGCTGCACGATTCACGCTGGACGCTATGCCCGGTAAGCAGATGGCGATAGACGCCGACCTCAACGCCGGCATAATCAACGAAGAAGAAGCAAAAAGGCGCAGAAACAACGTACAGCGCGAGGCAGACTTCTATGGCTCCATGGACGGTGCTACGAAGTTCGTAAAGGGCGACGCGATAATGTCCATCGTCACCACGCTTGTAAACCTCATCGGCGGTGTTATCATAGGAATGGTGCGCGGCGGCGGTGATTTCAACACGATCCTCAACACCTACTCGCTGGCGACTGTCGGCGATGGTCTGTGCTCTCAGATACCGGCGCTGCTCATCTCCGTTGCGACTGGTATGATAGTTACCCGCGCTGCGAGCGAGGACAGCCTCATCAACGATATCAAGACCCAGTTCACGGCGCAGCCTTTCGTGCTGATGATCGCCGGTATCGTCATGGTCGTTATGATGGTTATTCCGGGATTCCCGACCGTGGTCTGCCTTATACTCGGCGTACTGCTGATAGTTGCTTCCGTCCTGCTCAACCGCAACAAGAAGAAAATGGCTGAGCTGGAGCTTGCACAGCGCAAGAAAGCTGAAGAAAAGGAGATGGAGAAGCTCCCGGCGGACAACGACTACTACCGCGATATCGACAATGTGTTCAAGCTGCTCAATGTCGAACCTATCGAGATGGAATTCGGTTACAGCCTATTGCGGCTGGTCGATGAGAAATCCGGCGGCAACTTCATTGAGCGAGTCGTCATCTTCCGAAAACAGTTTGCGCTTGATATGGGTATGGTCATCCCGTCCGTCCGAATGACGGATAACCCGGAGATCAACCCGAATATGTACATTATCAAGATAAAGGGCGAGGAAGTCGCCCGCGGCGAGATACTCGTTGACCACTACCTCGCGCTGGACAGCGGCGACGTTACCCAGCAGATAGAGGGTATCGACACTGTGGAGCCGGCATTCGGACTCCCGGCGAAGTGGATATCCGAGGACAAGAAGATAATGGCGGACGTTGCCGGATACACGCTGATAGACCCGGTTTCCGTAATGATAACCCACTGGTCGGAGATAATGAAGCGCTACGCTTACGAGCTCCTTTCCAGACAGGACGTAAACACCATGCTGGAAAACGTCAAGAAAACGAATCCTATCGTGGTGGACGATATTATACCGAAAGTTATATCTGTTGGATACTTGCAGAAAATTCTTTCGAATCTGCTTAAAGAGGGCATACCGATACGCGACCTTGAAACTATCCTTGAGACCATCGGCGACCACGCCAACGTGCTGAAGGATATGGACATCGTTACGGAGTACGTCCGCCAGTCGCTGAAGCGCACGATAACGCACCGCTTTG
>CALBGD010000119.1 GCA_937893735.1 uncultured Clostridia bacterium
GTATCTAGAAAGAGAAGTGGATATCTCCGCAGTGAAGGAGCTCATAGAGCTCAACGACGGCGACGCCTCCCTGCTGGAGATAACCCTGCCGGAGGAATACAAGCTCGCCGGCACCACGCTGATGGAGCTCTCCCTGCCGGTGAGCTGCAACATCGTCTGCATAAACCGGGGCGGGAGCACGATAATCCCGCGCGGACAGACGAAGCTCCACAGCGGGGACGTGCTGCTGGTGGTGGCGCTCAGCTCCATCGAAAAGGATCTTCGCAGAGCGCTGAAGCTTAAATAAATTCGGAATTCGGAATTCTTAATTCGGAATTGAATGTGTCCGGCTTCGCCGGACGTATTTAAATCAGTCCGCGAGACGCAGACATGAGGTCTGCGCAGTTGCCCCAAAAGGGCGTGTCTCCCCCAGCGGGGGAGGTGGCACGAAGTGCCAGAGGGGTTGACCGACAGAACAGGATGCCGCCCAACAGAGGGCAACAGGGGGGACAACCGAAATTCCGAATTCCTAATTCCGAATTCCGAATTAAATTTGTGGGAGTATTATGGAAGAAAAAAAGCCGCGCATAACCGCGGGCAGTAAGTCCGGCGGCGGAGCTCCGCGCACAGCCGCGAAGAATTCTCCGAAGAAAGCCGGAGCCGCTAAGTCCTCCGCGCCGAGGCGCACCAAGAAACAGCAGGGCGACATGATATTCGCACTGGATATCGGCACCCGCACCGTCGTCGGCATTCTAGCGCAGAGGGACGGCGACGGCTATAAGCTCATCGACATGGAAACAAGGGCGCATGAGAGCCGCTCCATGACCGACGGTCAGATAGAGGACATCGACGCTGTTGCGGCGGTGGTGAAGTCCGTGCGCTCCGAGCTGGAAAAGCGGCAGTCCGTGAAGCTCCAGAGGGTGTGCGTCGCCGCCGCCGGAAGGGCTCTGCGCACGCTCCGGCATAAGAGCGATTTCGATGTTTCCGGCAGACGGGTCATCTCCGCTGAGGACATACGCGCCGCCGAGCTTGAAGCCGTGCGCTCAGCCGAGGAGCAGTTCACCGGGGAAAACGGGAACGGCTCATTCTACTGCGTCGGTCACAGCGTTATTTCGCTTGAGCTTGACGGCTACAAGGTAAGCAAGCCCGAGGGACACCGCGGAAACACCCTCACAACTGAGGTCATCGCGGCTTTCCTGCCGGCTTATGTCGTGGAGAGCCTCTGCGCCGCAGTTGACGCGGCGGGGCTGGAGACCGCAGGGCTCACGCTGGAGCCTATCGCGGCGATAAACGCGGTCGTCCCGAAGGAGCTGCGGCTCATCAATATCGTCATGTGCGATATCGGCGCGGGCACCTCGGACGTTGCCGCCTCCCGGGACGGAAGCATCGTAGCATACGGAATGGCGACAGTCGCCGGGGACGAGATAACCGAATCCCTGATGAAACAGCTCCTTGTGGATTTCAGCGAGGCGGAGCGCATAAAGACCTCGGCAGAGCCGCAGACGGAATACACCGATATTCTGTTCATGAAGCACACGATAACCGCCGAGCAGGTGTCAGAGCTCCTGCGCCCGGCGGCGGAGCAGCTTGCCCAGGCAATAGCCGACGAGATACTCGCGGCAAACGGCGGGGCTCCGCAGGCGGTGTTCCTTGTCGGCGGCGGGAGCCGTCTTTCCGGGCTCCCGGAGATGGTGGCACAGCGGCTGGGAATACCCCCGCAGAGGGTCGCCGCAGGCACCCGCGAGATGATACGCGGCATTTCTGCACCGAAAAACATCGAAATAGGCGCGGAGCACGCAACTCCCATCGGTATCGCGATAACCTCCTCGGACGGCGTGAAGTACGACTTCACAACGATAACCCTCAACGGCAGGAAGATACGCGCGCTGGATACCCGCAGGCTGACGGTGTTCGAGCTGTGCAGCCTCGGCGGGATAAAGCCGGAGCAGCTCATGGCGCGCTCCGGAAAGGCGCTGGGCTTCACGCTGGACGGCGAGCGGCAGTTACTGCGCGGAACTCCCAGCGTACCCGCCGAGATGACCCTCAACGGGAAGCCCTGCTCCCTCAACACGCCGGTGCGCAAGGGGGACGAGGTGCGGGTAACTCCCGCGATTCCCGGCGAGGACGCGGCTTCGCTGCTCTCCGACCACTACGATATGGCGGGAATGTTCACGGCTGAGATAACCGCGGACGGTAAGCGTATTCCCGCCGGTGACTTCCTGCTTGTGGACGGAGCCCCCGTCACGGCTGACGCGGACATCGAAAACGGAAGCTCCATCGTACATATAAAGCGCGGGACTTATTCGGATATCCTCGCAGAGCTCGGGCTAGACCCGGAGCGTGCGCTGGTCAACGGCGCAGCCGTGGAGCCCTCTGCGGCTCCCGCTGACGGCGATGAGCTCACTATTGCCCCAGAGCCTGCTGAATCCACTGAGGCGCCGGGAACCCCGGTGGTGCCGGGAGCCCCGGTGGCACCTGAAGCCCCGATGGAAACGGAAACTCCCCCGGCTCAGGTAGCCCCGGAAACTCACCCGGAGGAAAACGGAGTGCCGATAGTGTTCAACGGAATGCCTGTGGTTTTCCCTGCAAAGCCGGGTAACCAGCCGATATTCCTTGATATCCTCGCGGCATTCGCGGACGACCCGACAGAGCTTCTGGCGCGCTCCGCAACGGTCACGATAAACGGAAAGACCGCAAGACTTAACGAGGTGATACACAGCGGTGATGAGATCGTTATTGAATAAAGGCAGGGGCGCGGCGCTCCTGACGGCGGCGGCGCTGCTGTGCGGGTGCTCCGCGATACCAGACCACATACCCTCGGCGGGCACGCAGGAGGGCTCCGCGCAGGCGACCGGAGAGGCCACCGAGGAGGCGCACTACGACGAGGTCCCAACGAAGCAGTACGTTATCGAGAACACCGACTTCGCCGTGAAGCTCAACGCGGAGGGCGGCAGCTTTGAGGGCAACGTCCGCACAGACGGTGAATACGACGGCAAGGGCTACATCGTCCTCGACAACGGAATGAAGCTCCAGCACATCGTGACGGTGCCCACATCGCAGCACTACCGCATTGCGATAGCGGCGCACTCCTATGACGGGGCGGTGATAAGGCTGCGCACGGTGAATGAGACGGTGGGCGCGTTTTACGTCCCCGCCGCAGAATCCACGGAGTTCACGATGTTCGCGGTGGACAACGTTTATCTCGCCTCCGGCCCGGATATCCTCGGGTTTGAGGTCATAAAGGGCAGCGTGGCGCTGGATTACATCACCGTCACGAATTCCTCGCAGGTGGACCGGGAGGTCTACAACGTTTCCGGCTCCTGCGCGGGGAGCACTACGGCGGTCTCCACGCTGGGACTGATGAAGTTCTTCCGGGACAGCTACGGAACAAGCGTGATAGTCGGGCAGAATGTCACTCCGGGCTCCAACTCGGAGATAGAGGCTCTGAAAAAGGAGACCGGCAGGAGCCCCGCAATGCGCACGGGCGACCTGATGTTCTCCACGCCGGAGCAGTACGAGAAGAACCAGAGCTACGCCGACGAAGAGCTCCGGCTGGCGCTGGAGTGGGGGCGCTCTGGAGGTATCGTGTCGTTCAACTGGCACTGGTACTCGCCGTCGGCGCACTCGCAGTACTACGCGGACACATCTGACTTTATCCTCGGGGAAGCGGTCACGGAGCGCGACATCTCCATGGCAGGCGCGGAGGAGCTCGCCTCCCTGCGGGACAGCGGGCTGATATCCGACGCGACAATAGCCCTTGTGAACGACATAGACGCGGTGGCGGAGGCGCTCAAGCAGTTCCGCGCGGAGGGGATACCAGTGGTGTTCCAGCCGATACCGGACGGCGACAGCAGTATGTACTGGTGGAGCGGAAGTGCAAAGAACTACAAGTGGCTGTGGAAGCTGATGTTCGACCGCATGGACAAGTACCACTGCCTGAACAACCTCATCTGGGTGTGGAACGGGAGCGATTCCGAATACTACCCCGGTGACGATTACTGCGACATTATCGGGCAGAGCTTCTATGAGAACTCTTCTGCTTCGTTCGCGGGGAGGTTCTCGGCGCTGGCGGGCATTCCCGCGGAGGTGCCGAAGGCTCTGGCGGTGACGGCGTGCGACCGCTTCCCTTCCCCGGATTATATGCGCCGGGACAACGCAATGTGGCTGTGGTTCTCGATAGGCAGCGGGGAGTGCATAATCACCACCTCCGGCGAACTCTCGGAGAAATACAACAGCTGGCAGTCGCTCCATGACGCGTACAACAGCGAAATGTGCATTACACTGGACGAGCTCCCTGATTTTCAGGAGTACGCGTTTCAGGAATAATTCGGAATTCGGAATTCGGAATTCTTAATTCGGAATTATTTGTGCCCCCTGTTGCCCTCTATTGGGCGGCGTCCTGTTCTGTCGGTCAACCCCTCTGGCACTTCGTGCCACCTCCCCCGCTGGGGGAGACACGCCCTTTGGGGGCAACTGCGCAGACATCGTGTCTGCGCTGCGCGGGACGGATTTAAATATATGGGGCTGTGATTTTTCACAGCCCCATTGTGTTATTCAAAATCAGTCCCACGAAGTGGGACACTTTAATTCTGAATTCCGAATTAAAAAAACTTCCCCCGCCAGACGACGGGGGAAATTTTATCAGTGAATTACTTGAGCGCGTACTCAGCGGTGATAGCGTCAACTATCGGCGAGAATTCTGCGCTGGTCTGAGTCCAGGAAGCGCCGTTCTCTACAACGTCCATAACGACGGTAGCAAGCTGGTTCTGGAAGTCAGTGTTGAAGCCGTAAGCGTCCTCAGAGATAAAGCTGAAGTTTTCAGGGTCGCACATCTCTCTCCAGAGGTCGTATTCCTGCTCGCCCCATGTGATCTGCCACTTCTCCTTGCCCTCGTTTGCGCCCTTCTCGAAGTAGATCTTCTTAGGAGCAACGTGGTCGTTCTTTACCTGAGCCTGAATTACGGGGTCAACGTCGTAAGCTCTGTTCAGGTTGATGAACTCGATTGCGCCTGCGGAGTTCTTTGCGCCCTTAGGGATAAGGTAGCCGAAGGTGTCGTAGCCCTGATAGTAAGCGTCAGCCTGTGTATCTCTCGGGAACGGAACGAATGCGAACTCGGAAACGGTGTCGAAGATATCGTTGTCAACGCCCTTCGGGTTCTGGAGCTGCTCAGTAGCTGCTATGTAAGTCCACTCAGGCTCCATGCAGAGGAACAGGAGTCTGTCGCACTCGGTAGCGAAGGTCTGCGGAGAAACCCAGTCGCCGAGCTGCTTGCCGTAGGAAAGACCGTCACGGCAGAGGGTCTCGATGAACTGCATCGCTCTTGTTACGTTCGGGTTCTGGATATTGTTGGTGATGGTGCCGTCCGGCTGGGTGTCAACGATGGAAGTACCCGTTGTCAGAATGAACGCGTCGATGGTGGTATCGGTAGCGTAGAAGCCGATGTTGTCATCGTCCTTGTCGCAGAACTTGATCATCATGTCACGCCATGCGTCCCATGTCCACTCGCCGTTTCTGTACAGCTCATACGGATCGGGGAGGTCGTTCTCCTCAACGGTCTTCTTGCTGTAATTCAGCGCGAAAGAGGTGGTTATTCTGTGCGGATAGTAGTAGTGCTTGCCGTTCCATGCGTAGGACTCGGCAACGTCCTTCATGTCCTTCCACAGCGCGGAATCAGCGTCTATAAGGCCGTCCAGCGGCTCGAAGAGGTTCTTGGACACGTTGCCCGGGTAGAGCATAGCGGACTTCTCAACGAGGTCGGGGGAATCATCGGAAGCGATCTTGTTGGAGAGCTTCTCGAAGAAAGCAGAACCTGAGGGTGTGCTCTCATACTCGATGGTGCCGCCGAACAGGTCGGAGTTGAATATCAGGCACTGCTCGGTACCCTTCTGGTCGGAGTTGATGTCGTAGTAGCCGAGGTACTTTACCGTTCCTGCCTTGCCGGAGGGCTGATACAGGGAGGTGTCGAACTCCTTGGTGTCCTTGTCGGTGAGGTCAAGGGCGTCGTTGGGGTCTGTGGTGGTGGAAGCGGAAGTGGTGGTAGTAGCCGCCGCAGGAGCGGTCATCTGGTTGCTCGCGCCGCCGTTGCTTGCGCCGCTGGAAGCGGGAGATTCATCATCGCAGGCGGTGAGCCCGGCTACCATGGTGAGCGCCAGTCCGCAGGCGAGGATTCTTTTTGCAGTATTCATTTTGGTTCCTCCTTAAATAAATGGGTATTCGCCTATAATAACCGTGAAACGGTGTATTCATCTTGCCGAAAAAGTATTTCTTGCCCGCGAAGCGGGTTTTTACAATCCTTTTTTGCCTCAGCTCTGCCGAGGCAAAAAACA
>CALBGD010000120.1 GCA_937893735.1 uncultured Clostridia bacterium
ATCGCTCTTATTTCAAGTGGTAAATAAGAAAAAAGCCGCTCATGGCTGAACGGCTTTATGGTGATTTCAGACAACCTGCTTTTTACTGCGGAGCTTCTCAACGATAAGGAACACCGGGACCGCGACGAACACCGCAATGCTGATAAGCTGCGATGTGGACAGCCCGAACAGGAATCCCCTGTAATCGTCGCCGCGCCAGAACTCCAGCGTGAACCTCCCGGCTGCGTATACCATGAGGTACACCGCGAGAAGCCGGTTTTTGAGCCACCCCTTGTGAAGCATGAGCGTCAGCACGATGAACAGTGCCAGCTCCAGACCGGCTTCATAGAGCTGCACGGGCACGCGCGGAACTCCGTTTGCGCCCTCGATAAGGGAATGCGTGAATGTAACTCCGTGCTCCCACTCAACGCCGTAGCAGCAACCGCCCAGAAAGCAGCCTATACGCCCGAACATATGGAACAGCGCGATGGACGGAGCCGCGCAGTCCGCGACCAGCCATGGCTCCAGCTTCTGGAAGCGCACCGACAGGAAGCCTCCTGCCAGCCCGCCGATGAGCCCTCCGTAGAACACCGAGCCGCCGAAGATCATCTGCGCGTTGCCCCAGAATTCCTCAAAGCTGCCCGCGCCGAAAAGCAGGCTCCAGTACTGTATGTTGGTTATGCCGTAAAGCAGGTGCATTCCGACCGCGCAGCCCACGCCGCCGAAAAGCAGAACGAAAATCATGCTGATGTCGCTGCCGCCGCGCTTCTTATAGGCGCGCACTGCAAGGGGAGCCGCCGCGAAAAGCCCGGCAAGGGCGGTTATCATGTAGCTGCTGTAATACTTTCCGAATAGTTCAAATCCCGGGAACATTTATCCTCCAAAAAGAAAACCCTGCCAAATCGGCAGGGTTATCAATTCCGATCAGTAAGATCAATAGTTGCCTGCTGCGGCTGCACCAGCGATGATAGCGCCTGCGCAAACTGCTACGCAGATGATTGCAACAACGTCGAGTGCGAGTGCAACGATACCGAGAACCAGACCTGCTGTTGCAAGACCCTTCTCGTTACCCTCACAGTTACCAGCCTTTACGTTCTTGAGTGCAAGCGCGCCGAAAACGATACCTGCAATAGAGCAAAGGGGCATGATGTAGCTGATGAAAGGAATAACGCTGCCCAGCATACCGCCTGCGATACCAACGATACCGCAAACAAGGGATACGATCGCCATATTCTTTGTTGTCATAACCAAACCTCCTGTTTGTTTTATTTAAGTTTATGGTTTAACACCGAATTTATTATAGCACATTTCACGCCGCTCGTCAATAAAGGAAGCATTATGTCGCATAACAAAAAATAGACGGTTCTTTTGTAAGATTTGCACATTTTCCACAACAAATGAATAAAAATTACACAAGTGTTGCCATAATCACGCTGATATCGTCCTCGGAGCCGTGCTCCACAGCCGCGCGGACTATCTCCCGGCAGGCTGAGATATCGCTTTCCGCCCGGCTCAGTATCTCCTCGATGATATCCGTGCTGATGTGGTCGTGAACTCCGTCGGAGGTCACCAGCACCCTCCCGGAGCTGATATCGGACACTCTCGGCATGAAAAACGAGCCGCTCCCGCCGCCGAAGCACGCGGTTATCTCGCTGCGGCGGCAGTTCTCCGCCTCCTCAAATCTCCCGAGGGAGCGCAGGTAATTATAGGTCGTCATGTCCTCGGTGAGCTGTTTGAGGTAGCCTCCCTGAACCGCATAGATACGCGTGTTCCCGATGTGGAGCGCCCTCCCGCCCGGGAATATCCCGGAAAACGTAGAAGCCATAGTCTCCTTGCCGGGAGTTTTCCGCGCGAACTCCAGCAGAGCCGTGTTCACCGCCGCGAAGCTGTCCATATCCGGAGCGCACTCGCTGAGCCGCTCGCAGACGAACTGCGACGCGATATCCCCGCCGGCGTTGCCGCCAACTCCGTCCGCTATACCGATAACGCAGGGCGGAACTTCTCCGGTGAACTCTTCATTGCAGAGGATACGGCTTCCTATAAGTATCCTGTCCTCGCTGTTATTCTTTCCCGAGCCGCACCGGGTCACTGCACTTATTTTCATGGCTGCTCCTGCATTCAAGCGATACCGGCATTTCATCTGCCTTTATCGCGGTAATTTCGATATCTGCCTGCGAGAAAATCCCGTTGTCGAACATATAGCGCGAAAGCGGGTCTATCAGCAGATTCTCAACGATGTTGCCTATCCCTCGTCCGCCGTTGCCGAGGTTCCCGAGCGCCTTTTCAAGCAGCACGGAATACGCGCCGTCCGAGAGGGTCACGGCTATCTGCCTGTCCGCGGAAAGCTGCGACAGAATGCGCTGAACCTGCGACCGGAGTATCTGCGCCGCCGCTTCCGGTCTGATGAAATCGAACACAACGATGTTCTCGCCGATTCGGTTGAGTATCTCCGGTCTGCCGAGCTCCAGCTTGAAATACTCCTCTATCGCACTGCGGACGCGCTGGCGCACCTCCGGGTAATCCATGTCGGCGGTGACGTTCTGCACGCGCTCTCCGGTGGCGCTGCTGCGCGTGTAGATTCCCAGATTGCTGGTGAAGATTATCACGCTCTCCGAAAAATACACCGTGTTTCCCTGACCGTCCGTCATTCTGCCGTCCTCGAGTATCTGGAGGAACTTGTCTAGAATGGACGGGTGCGCCTTTTCTATCTCATCGAAAAGGAGGATAGAAAACGGCGAGTTCTTTATCGCGTTGGTGAGCTGACCTCCCGCCTCGTAGCCGACATATCCGGGAGGCGCGCCGAGTAATT
>CALBGD010000121.1 GCA_937893735.1 uncultured Clostridia bacterium
CTCGGTTATTTTCAGCATCCACTGGCTCTTTACCTTGTGGACTACCTCGCCGCCGCAGCGCTCGCACACGCCGTTAACGACTTCCTCGTTAGCCAGTACGACCTTACAGGAGGTGCACCAGTTTACGTTCATTTCCTTCTTGTATGCAAGTCCTGCCTTGAACAGCTTGAGGAATATCCACTGCGTCCACTTGAAGTAATCTGGGTCGGTGGTGTTTATCTCTCTGTCCCAGTCAAAGGAAAGGCCGAGGGACTTGAGCTGTGCCTTGAAGCGCGCAACATTGTTCTTGGTAACGATCGCGGGGTGGATCTTGTTCTTGATGGCGAAGTTCTCGGTCGGCAGACCGAAAGCGTCCCAGCCCATCGGGAACAGTACGTTATAGCCCTGGAGCCTGCGCTTTCTGGACACGATATCCATAGCGGTATAGGGGCGCGGGTGACCGATGTGGAGTCCCTGACCGGAGGGGTAGGGGAACTCTACCAGCGCGTAGAACTTCGGCCTGGAGTAGTCGTTTTCTGCGTGGAACGTCTTGTGCTCGTCCCAGTATTTCTGCCACTTGTTTTCAATGGCGGTAAAATCATAACCCATTTTTTTGTAGTCCTTTCGCGGGATTTTTGATATAGTATCTCAATATGTTATTATACTATATTTCCGCGCGGTTGTCAATCATTCGGCGTGAAAAATACCGCTCAGGAAAGGAATTTCAGCTGCTTTGCCGCCTTGCCTTTTCCACGGACAGAATAAGTATCCCGGCCATAGCCATCACGCACACGGAAAGACCGGCATTCACGGAGAAAAGCTCCCCTCGCACGGCGGTTTCGGAGTAGGTCTCCTGCACGGCGGCGGGCACATATCCTGCCGGGATCGCGAAAACCGCGCTCAGCAGAGCCGCCGGGAGCCGCGAGAGCACCAGCGGTTTCACCGGGACATTCCCGCCGGAGACCGCCGTTACCTGCATAAGCACGCATATTCCGCCGAACGACAGAAGCCCCGCGCACACCGGAGCCGCCGCCCCTCCCGGGAGCATATCCCGCACGCGGGTGACCTCCAGAAAAGCCGGAAATATCCGCGATGAATTGCTCCCCGCGCCGAGCCTTTCCAGAAGCACGCTTATAAGCCCGGAAATCCCGGAGCAGTCCAGAAGCGCCGTCACTGCCGCGAAAAGCGCCGCCATTATGCATATAGTGTACATCACCCGGGCGCCGCTGTCCACCGAGCGCACGAAGCATTCCGCTGATAGGTCGGAGCGCGCATTCCCAGATTCCAGCGTGATTTTTCCGCCAGTCCGGCAGACTATCACGGCGATGATGAGCGAGCTCAGAAAGCACGCCGCGAATATTATCCCGCCCGCCGCCGCGCTGCCGAATACCCGCATTCCCGCGGTGCCTATCACAAAGGAAGGTCCGCTGCCGTAGCAGCAGCAAAGCATTCTGCCTGCGTCCCGGCGGGAGAGCCTGCCCTCACTGACTAAGCCTGAGAGCAGCCGCGCACCTACCGGATATCCGCCGATATTCGCGAGGACGAACACCGCGCACAGTTCCTCTGGTATTCCCAACAGCTTTGACAGAGGGAGCGTCAGCGGCTTCAGCGCGAGGGTATACAGCCCGCTCTGCTGCATATATACCGCCAGCACGGTGAACGCAAACAGCGCCGGAATCACTACCTCCACGCAGCCCTCCAGAGAGCTTTTCACCGCTCCGGAAAGCTCTGCCGGGAACAGTAGAATTCCGGCCGCCGCGCAGACCACTGCCGCCGCCAGAAAATACCGCCTTGCCATCGGATAATAACCGCTGCGCGGCTCTGCGGGGGAGCTCATACGTCCTCCGGGGAGTTCACGCCGGATACTCCCCCCGCCGCGCCGAAGCCCATGCACACCGCCAGCTTCACCGGGAGCATACCTCCCTGCACCGTCCCGAAGATAAGTCCCAGAACTATCAGAGGCAGGCAGAAGACTGCCCCGCAGAAAAGCCCGGTTTTGATTCCGCCGCGTCTGCGCATTTTTCCGGCGGTGCGCCCGCAGATGAAGCTCCCCAGCGCCGCCGCCGGAACTGCCGCCAGCCACGAAAGCCCGCTGTCCGCGCCTGCTATCCACATTATCAGCGCCCCGGCTGCCGCCGCAATTGCTGTAACTATGTAGCCCGCGGCAAGCCCCGCCCCGAAAGGCAGCAGGCGCGAATTTCTTTTTTTCCTTCTCATACCGTCACCCTTTCAAGCTGCTGTCACAGCTTATGCGTCACTTGTCCGCAAAATTCCGGCCAAGATGTTTCACAATTGACTTTTATGTGGATATTTCACAAATCTTTCACTTGAAATTAGGTTGTGTTTGCCGTTTTTAAACGAAAACCCTCTTGATTTATTTTTGGAAATACTGTATAATACTAAGTACAGATCATATGCTCAAAGGCATTATAAAATCAAAAAAGGAGCCTATTATCATGGACTTAAACAACGTAACCCTTCTCGATGTCATTGACAGACACACCCTCCAGAACCTTCAGGACGCTTTCGCAGCAGCCACAGGAATGGCTGCGATTGCAACTGATAAGAATGGTCCTATAACTGAGGGAAGCAACTTTACGGATTTCTGCATGAAGCTGACGCGCAAATCACGTACAGGTGCAGACCGCTGCAACCAGTGCGACCTGCACGGCGGTGAGGAGGCGAGCCGTACCGGAAAGCCTGCCGTATACTTCTGCCCAAGCGGTCTGATGGACTTTGCAGCTCCTGTCATCGTGAACGGACAGCATATAGGAAACCTCATCGGCGGTCAGGTCATTCCCGAAGAGCC
>CALBGD010000122.1 GCA_937893735.1 uncultured Clostridia bacterium
TAATACAGCAGACGCCATTAAAGCCGCAATTACTTTCTTCATATAAACCTCCACACCATATTCATCACGTAATATTTGACAAAAACTACTTTTATTATACTGCTGAATTGTCAAAAAGTCAAGGACAAGAGCGGTCCCGGATTTTTTTCAAAAAGTATTTTCTATATAAACGAACACTGCCTGAAGGAATGATCGGGTTTCTCCAGTGCCGCTGGTAGAATGCTTCAAATTCCACGTCGGTCATCGGAGTATCCCTCCTTATATAACGAACTAATTCGTAGAATTGTTGGGTAAAAACGGATTATAAAAGCCTGCTTCGCGGGCAAAAGGCACTTTTTCAACAAGCTGAGGGGCGCTGATTTTACAGCGCCCCTGAATCGTTTTATGAAAGCTGTTCCGAAATCATGCAATGCCAACTACGCTTTTAAGTATAGCGGCAGCGTCCAGCGCGTTTACTGCGCCGTCGCCGTTATAGTCGCATATCAGCGGATTTGCGCTCTCTGAGATACCAACGATATTCTTTAAAAGAGCCGCTGCGTCCAGCGCGTTCAGTATGCCGTTATTGTCGGCGTCGCCATGAACATCGCTGTATTCGCAGACCATGACGATATATTCGCCGGCTGCTTCCGCTCCGGTTATTATCGCGGATCCGTCCGCGCCTACCATTGAGCAGCCATGGAATACCAGCTTCTTGTCCACCAGCTTAAATACGTTCGCGAATTGTCCCGCAAATTCCTTGCGGAAGCTGAGCTTTAGATCAGCCGGAATTCCGGTGCCTGCCACCTTGAGATCAGTGCCAAGAACTCCGCGAAGCGCGCTCTTGTCAGCATTCCCCGGGAGCGACGACAGATCTGCGGAGACAGCCGCATTCAGCCTTTCGCCGCTGACTATCCAGCTTCTTATGCTGTCCGCGATGAACTCTGCGCGCAGCTTTCTTTCCATGATCACGCGAATGACCTCCGCCGGAACAGTCGTTTCGCCGTTCAGACTTATCTGCACACTGCTGTTTTCAGGGAGCTTGCCAAGCGCGGACGCGATATTCGTCCAGCTCAGCTCCGCGCCGTTCAGCGTCGGATATTTATCTGCCGCTTCTGTAGTGGAGGGTCGAGTGTAGCCTCCGGAAATTCCGCCGCCGGAAGACTTCTTCTCGAACTCCGCCGCAAATGTGCAGTCAGCAGTCACAGTGAAAGTGTATTTGCCGTTGGTCAGCGTGACTTTCTTTCCGTCCATTGTAACGGACTTCACCTGATATCCGGAATCCGGAGTTACCGTCAGTGTTACCTCAGCGCCGCTCTCGTAGGACTTCGTGCCCGGGGTAACTGTACCGTTCGCGCCGGAATTTACCGTTACCATGAAGCTGTTCGCCGGGATCTTTTCGAATTCCGCCGCAAACGTGCAGTTGGCAGTCACGGTGAAAGTGTATCTGCCGTCAGTCAGCGCGATTTCCTTTCCGTCCATCGTGACGGACTTCACCTGATATCCAGAATCCGGAGTTACCGTCAGTGTTACCTCGGTGCCGCTCACATAGGACTTCGTACCGGGGGTAACTGTGCCGTTCGCGCCGGAATTTACCGTTACTGTGAAGCTATTCGCCGGGATTTTTTCGAATTCCGCTGCAAAGCTCCAGTCTACACACTGTTCTATCGGGAATGTGCAGGTGTTGTTGGTAACTTCGATCTCGCTGCCGTTCAGCGCTGCGGAGCGGAGCTGATAGCCCGGGTCAGGAGTGAGCGTGAGCGTAACATCGTCCCATGAGCCGATGGAATAAACCTGCGTTCCGTCGCTGAGCGTGGTAACGCTTCTGCCATTGTCAAGCCTGCCGTCAAACGTTACAGTACCGTTTTCCGGCTTCGTTATCCGGAGTATCGAAACGTCTATATAATAAATATAGAATTCATTGTCGCCGGATACAGGAGTTACCATGAAATGCCTGCCGTCGGAATACTCGCTGACGGGCTTTATTTCAACTTTGTTGAACTCCGCGTCGCTGTACAGCTTATCGTCGCCGGGCTTTGCCAGGATCTCATATTCTGTGCCTACATAATACTGACCGAGCGTGTTCTGCGGCGCGTCCTTTACATACACCTTGTCATAGGGATTCAATATATTCATTGCGATAATGTTGATCCCGCACAGCTCGCCGATATCCGCAGTAACAGTAGTATCGCCGTCTACGGAAATATCGCCGGAATATATCAGCGTATCGTCATCTAATCCGGGAATAACGCCGTTTATGCTCTTAACGCCGTACTTCGGCTTATTGTTCTGAGTCGGAACGGCGATGTCTATGCCGACTCTCGCATTTTTCAGAACGACGACGGAAGAATCCGCGGTGGTGCTGTCAAAGGTTCTGGTCATGCCGTTGGGGAACCTCATCGTGACCGAGCTTACCTTGCCGTCAACAAGGCTCTTTTGCAGACCGGAGGACAGTCCGAGGGTAACATACTGCGGCTCTGAGGTCTTGTACAGTGCCAGATATACCGTTCCATCGCCATTTGCAGTCAGACGGTATGTACCGTTCGGTGAAATGTCGTATTCCGTCCACTGGCTGGCGTCTGAACCTGCTCCATACCTCATGGTCTCAAATCTGTAATCATCATCAGGAATGAGCGTGAGGTCAAAGCTCTCCCCGGAGGGAACAAGGTAATATGCGTCTACACCAGTGCCTGTCATTTCCAGAGGCTTGCCATTATACTCAGCGGATACGGTGTAGTGATCCATTGCAGGCATATCATAACTGCCCTCGTGATAGAAACCGATCTTATCGGTCGTTACCACGCCGCCGATGGTGACTGAGAAATATCTCATCTTATTCGAGCTGTAAACCTGCTTATTATCCAGGACGCCGATTTTCAGAGTTATGGAACTGTCTGCCGAGTTGGGAATATCTGCATCAAGGAAAGGTCTGTCGTCAGCGTCATAAACCAGACTGAAGACATTCGTAACCAGCTCGCCTGCAAACGTTGAGGAGCTGACTGAATCTATAACTAAATCACAGTCCTTATAGTCTATGGAAATGAAATCCGAGAGATCAAGCCTGTACTGCTTTCCGCCGAGCAGCTTATATTCCGGATTTTCACCGTCCGGAGAGGATACCGCTTCATCATACATCACCGCATTGTCGCTGTCAACGGTGAATTTCTTTGTGGAAAGCTTTATCCTCCTGGTGTCGTCTATCGGGATCAGCGCGTCTGCGACTGCCGGGTTCGTATTATCTATCTCATATGCAGACCCCGCAGATATATTTGTGCCTGAGCGGAATTTAAGGTTATCCGAGCTTTCGACGTCTGCAATGTACGCCGCGTTGTTGCAATATAATTCTGAAGCAGGAATATCCAGAACTACGCCACGGCGTAAATTGTATCTTTGTCTTGCGTATACCGCATAGTCGCCGCTCCAGTTATCGTTCGCCGTGAGCTCACATTCGTTAAGAAAAACATCTTGGGCAACCAGCAAATAATTGTCATCGGCAGCCTCAGGCAGTACATCTATATACAGATGGTCAATGATCAGAGTAAAGTCTGTTATTATACCTGTATTCAGGGTAAGGCGATACATATCCTGACCATCTTCCGCACCATTTATAGTGAGGTTGCCGTTAATAGATTTGATCGCGTTCTCTTTCGCGCTGATAGTCCAGTCTGACTCGACATTGACAGTAACATCACCTTCTACTATTATGCCATTCTGAGCGGTGGTGATAAGGGAACCGGAATTTTTCAGCGTAAGCGTTTTTGTGCTGCCGTTCCAGCTCCATGTATCTGCGTCAACGCTGCCTGCATAATCAGCGGCGGTGAACGTCTTTAAATCATAATTACTGTCGATATACGGCCAGCCATTCGTATTTCTGGTGAATTCCATTGTATGACTGTTGGCTTGGCTTACTTTAAAAAATATCTCTTTATCGCTTGACATGACCCCGTTAAAGTTGAAGTAAAGGAAATAAGAGCCCACCTTAGCGTTTTCGTTTGCCATAAGGACAAGCACGGCTTCTTTCTTGCCGGTCGAGTCAGGTATAGTGACGTCGACGCCGATATCGCTCCACTTGAGCGAATTACCGTACTCGTCAAACACAGGGGTATCAATTTTGTCTGCGTCATTCATCACAAAGGGATAAGTGAGCGGAACGGTTATTTTCGCGGGAAGTCCCGGGCTTACTGTCAGCGGTTCGGTATATTCTGCATTGCCGGCAATGGGAGAAAGCACCCTCTTGCCCACATATATCGGGTTTTTACCGCTGTATGTTATGTTGGAGCCGCCGCTCTGGCTCGGGGAATAATACGACCATTTTGAATCCTTATATTCGTGAATATAAGCGGTGGAGCTGCTGAACTCAAGGTCAAAGGGCACGCTGTTTATGCACACGTCATAAGCGTCTGAACCGTCAAAAATCAGCGGGTCTGAATAATCAACATACTCGTCCGCATAAACATTGCCGCAGATAACAGGCGTTTTTCCGCTGCTGCAATCTGAGAATGTAAGACTTTTGGCAGTGTAATCTGCATATCTGTTCAAGCCGAACTTGTCGTTTATTTGAGCGACCCCGGTCGGCGCATAATAACTGTTTGAAATATCAGGGTCTGATGTTCCCGGCTCATACCTATAATTAACGCCAAGATAGCCAGATGTGCCTAAATTGACATTGCAGTTATTTACACTTGTGCCGTCAACGTGGAAATTGTACGGTTCTGTGGTATCACTTGTAGTCACAAGGGTGCAGGATTCATAAGAATTACTGCAGGCATTAGAATTCAAGCTTTTATAATCATCTAAATATGCGCCTCCAAAACTCCCGCTGTGTGCTACAACAGCCAGAGTGGCATCATTGGCTGTTACACCCGAAGCATACAAGGATTTGTCACAAACAAACAGACTGCCGTTATTATTAAAATTCAGGTTATCTAAATAAAGCTCGCCGGCTGAGCTGTCGCTGGAATAATAAAACACGCCCTGAAGATCTGTTTCAACGCCGTTTTCGCCGCCTTTCAGCAGACCGTTACCGTCTCTGTCGGCGTCAGTCAATATCTGATTGCAGAACACATAGCCGCCGCAGTCGACCTGCTCCTTTGTTGTCACGTTCTTGATATCATCTGTTCTGAGCCAGTCGATATTATCCATCTTCGGGAGGTACATTACGGAGTCATTATCATCGCAGGTAAGATAAAGCGAACCGTTGTTGCTGTCAGTTATATCGCTGGAGGTGTCCTGCGAACGGATAACGCAGTCACGATAGTCATATGTTGAAGCTGTCCCTGCTTTTCCCGGCATGAGCGTCTGCAGGTCGAGAAATCCCCTGTATACAGTCACTGAAACGTTACTGTCAACAGCCGTTATCGAATCCAGATCAATATAACCATCAGTCATCCAAAAATACTCAGAAGAAAATATGCCTTTCGGGGCTATTACCTGACCTTTAATGTATGATATGGTATCGGCGCTGAAAACCGTCACAGCCTCGTCGGACAATATAGCGCCGCCGTTATAATCTATGGTACTGTCCGGGGCGCTGAACAGGGTGCCTGTTCCGGTCGCTTTGATCATTCCCGCGCCCTTGACCGTGAGGTCTTTTTCGGAATACACGAACGTGCCCGAGCTTCCCAGATCCACAGAAATCGAATTGGAAACCAATACAGTGGGATAGAACTTATCATTCGAAGATTCTATTTCGAAATAGTATGCGCTATCGTCGCCGCCGAGGTTAAAGGAGTAGCTGTAGCTGCCGTAAAGCTTCAGCGTCTGACCGTCCCAGTACCAGGGTGCGTTCCAGGGTGCTTCGCAACCGTATCGCGGCTCATTTTCGCGAAGCATGATGTACGCATTATTTGACGCTGCCGCCGTGACCGAGATCACAGGGATAAGCGCCGCGATCATAGCGAGCGCCAGAAGCAGACTTATCAGCCTGCTTCCAAATGGTTTTAATTTCGTCATTTTTTCCTTGTATGATATAGTTAAGCCCCATATCATATCCTTTCATAAGATTTACGCTC
>CALBGD010000123.1 GCA_937893735.1 uncultured Clostridia bacterium
TGTAACTGCCGGGTACTTCGGAAGCGCCTTGTACTTGCGCTCCTCGCCGCGGCAGTCGAACAGCTTCGGAATATTCAGCTCTGCGCAGTAAACGCGGCAGCTTATATCGTAAGCGTCTGTAACAGCCGGGTGAAGCTCGCCGATGGTGCCGACCTTCTCCTCGCCGACATAGATATCTGCGCATCTGCCGGGATGATATGTCTTGTTGTCCTTTACGGGAACGAAGCGCGCGTCAACTACCAGCGCGTTCATGAGCTCCTCGACAGCGCCCTTTACCGTGAAGAAATCCTCCTCGGGACCGTAAGCGCAGAGTCCGAGGACATCTGTCTCAACGGGGAGCTTCTCATCTGTGGGCTGGAATATTCTGCCCAGCTCGAAGAAGCGCGCCTCAAGGTTTCTTGCCCTGATGTTCGTAGTAGCCACTGTCATGAGGGACGGGAGCATACTTGTTCTCATAACGCTGGTGTCCTCGCCGAGAGGATACTGGAGCACTACGGACTTCTTCATGTCGTCCTCAAAACGGAGCTTCTCATAGGAGCGCGGCGAAATGAAGCTGAAAGACATGGTCTCATAGAAGCCCTGAGCGAGCATTACGTCTACCATCTTGTTGTCGAAGCGCTGGCGCGGAGTTACCTCGCCGACGGAGGACAGAAGCGGGAGAGTTGTGGGGATCTCGTTGTAGCCGTAGATTCTCGCAACTTCCTCTGCAAGATCGCACTCGCGGACGATATCAACACGGGTGTTCGGAACGATAACATTACCGTTCTCATAGCCGAAACCGAGCTTCTTGAATATCGCGATCTGCTCCTCAGCGGGTATATTCGTGCCGAGATGCTCGTTTATCCAGTCGGTGTCCAGCTTAAGGGTGTGCGGAACCTTCTTTGCGTTGTCAACGTCGATGTATTCTCTTACGACCTCGCCGCAGCCGAGCTCCTCAACAAGCTCCAGCGCTCTCATAAGGGCAGCCTTTGCGTTGATGGGGTCGATTCCCTTTTCAAAGCGGGAGGAAGCGTCGGTACGCTTGTTTATCTTCTTCGCGGTCATGCGGACGGAAACGCCGTCGAAGCACGCGGACTCAAAAACGACTGTGTTTGTGTCGTCCATGATTCCGGAATACTCGCCGCCCATTACGCCTGCAACGGCGATAGGCTTCTTTTCATCGGCAATTATCAGCATTTCCGGGCTGAGGGAAACCTCTGTGCCGTCAAGAATCGTGATCTTTTCGCCGGGTTCAGCGTTTCTTACGTTGATCTTTCCGCCCTCAACATAGCGGAGGCCGAAAGCGTGCATGGGGTTGCCGTACTCCAGCATTACGAAGTTCGTGATATCAACGAAATTATTGATGGAGCGGACGCCGCTTGCCTTAAGTCTTTCAGCCATCCAGCGCGGGGACGGACCTATCTTTACATTCTTTACGACTGCCGCCATGTAGCGGGAGCAGAGCTTTGTGTTCTTAACGTCAACGCTGATAAAGTCGCTGGCGCTGCCGTCAACGCCCTTGAATGCGGGCTCCTTGATGTTCAGCGGCAGGTCAAATGTCGCGGAAGCCTCCTTGGCAAGGCCGAGTACGGAAAGGCAGTCAGGGCGGTTGTTGGTTATCTCAAACTCAACGGTGGTATCGTTGTAGCCGAGAGCGTCATGGATATCCTCGCCTACGGTCATCTTTTCGAAATCGGGGTCATCGTTGAGGATAAGGATCCCGTCCGCATTGGTGTACGGAACATCGGACTGCTCCATGCCCAGCTCCTCATAGGAGCACATCATTCCCTCGCTGGGAACGCCGCGGAGCTTGCCCTTCTTTATCTTCATATAGGACATATCCTTGTGGTTGTAGCAGGTTGCGCCGTTAAGTGCGACCGGTACGAACGCGCCTACAAACACATTCTGCGCGGAGGTAACTATCTGTATCGGAGCCTCTCCGCCTACGTCTATCTGGCATACCCAGAGGGTGTCGGCGTCGGGGTGCTTCTCCATTGCAACGCACTTTCCGACAACAACATTCGTGATATCTGCGCCCTGCTTTGACCATGTTTCTACCTTGCTTCCGCTCATGGTCATTCCGTCGCAGAATTCCTTTATCGGCATATCGGCCTTAACGTAATCGTTAAGCCACTTCATTGAAAGATCCACTTTATATATTCTCCTTAACTTATTATTAATCAGAACTGCTCCAGGAACTTCATGTTATTCTCATAGAGCAGGCGCATATCCTCGATCTCATAACGGAGCATTGTGATACGCTCAATGCCTATGCCGAATGCAAAGCCGCTGTATTCCTCGGGGTCGATGCCGCAGTTCTCGAGAACCTCGGGGCGTACAACGCCGGCGCCGAGGATCTCTATCCAGCCCTCGCCCTTGCAGAGCGGGCAGCCCTTGCCACCGCAGCGGAAGCACTGGAAATCTATCTCGCAGCTGGGCTCCGTGTACGGGAAGTGGTGCGGTCTGAATTTCAGCTTCATGCCCTCGCCGTAGAGCTTCTTTGCGAATGTATCAAGGGTTCCCTTTAAATCAGCGAAAGTGATCTTCTTGTCGATAACAAGGCCCTCGCACTGGTGGAATATCGGAGAATGTGTTCCGTCAACCTCATCGCGGCGGTAAACACGTCCCGGGCTGATGATGGCGATAGGAGGCTTCTGCTTCAGCATGGTCCTTATCTGAACGGAGGAGGTCTGCGTTCTCAGAAGAACATCATCATT
>CALBGD010000124.1 GCA_937893735.1 uncultured Clostridia bacterium
CATACTCCTCATGCGTCCTTTTCCATCTGTCGTGGCTCCACAGATAGAAGCGAGGGTCGCGGCGTACGGTCTGTTCGAGCATCTGGAAGAAACGTTTTGTTATTTCGTTGTCGGGTAAAGTGGCAGGGGCGTCGCTGATGAGCTTGAAGGTGCAGATGTATTTGCCGCGGCGCGGACGCTCCATGTCAACATAAAATACGGCGTCGTTCATCTTTCTCATTATGCGCTCGCCACCGGTGAAGACGGGAGTGTCGTGGTTAAGGAACGGCAGCCACAAGTGGATATTGCTCCACTTTGGCGACTGGTCGGAGATGTATCCGAAGAGCCACATGCGCTTTTCCCTTCTGTATGTTACGAGATAGCGCAGAATATCCTGCTTCGGGATGCACACGCCGCCCTTGGCATGGCGCAAAGAGCGGAACAGTTCGTCGAAAACCTTGCTGCGCAGCGGATGGTAGATAAGTCCGCAGACGGCATCCTTATGTCTCGTGAACGAGAGACCCGTAGCCGAGAGCATCTCCCAGTTGCAGTAATGCCCGAGGATGGCGGCACAAGTCTGTCCCTTGTCGAAATGCTGTTCCAGCTGCTCCACGTTGCGGAATTCGATATGCTTCAAGAGTGTACGGTCGCTAACCGACAGCAGTTTCAGCGACTCTACGCCATAGTCGCAGAGCCAGCGGTAGAATCCGTGCTCAATTGCCATCAGTTCTTTCGCACTCTTTTCTGGAAAAGCCGAACTGATATTTTTCCTTACCACTTTCTTTCTGTATCCCACTATATAATATATAATAAGGTAGAAGAAGTCGGCTATGCAATACAAGGCCCGGTAGGGCAGGAGAGATATTGCATAGAAGATGCCGTAGACTATTCTGTATGCCATGGTCTTGAAGTTTTACTTTTATTTAGAAACAGCCGCAACAGGTTTACGACTGCATGTCGTGAAGTTTCTTGTAGTATCCGTCCTTTCGTATAAGTTCCTCGTGAGTACCGCGTTCCACGATATGTCCCTCATGAAGCACGCAAATCTCGTCGGCATTCTTGATAGTAGAAAGGCGATGGGCGATAGCCACCGTAGTGCGCGTCTTCATCAGTCGCTCCAGAGCGTCCTGCACCAGCCGTTCGCTCTCCGTGTCGAGAGCCGAAGTAGCCTCGTCGAGAATAAGGATAGGCGGATTCTTGAGAATGGCGCGCGCAATGCTCACACGCTGACGCTGCCCGCCGGAAAGCCTTCCGCCGCGGTCTCCGATATTCGTATTGTATCCGTCTTCCGAAGCCTTGATAAACTCGTCGGCATTGGCGATACGCGCCGCTTCCTCCACCTGCTCCAGTGTGGCGTTGTCCACACCGAAGGAGATGTTGTTGAAGAAGGTGTCGTTGAAGAGGATAGCCTCCTGATTCACGTTACCGATAAGCTGCCGGAGATCGTGAATGTCAAGATCCTTCACGTTTATGCCGTCGATAAGCACCTCGCCCTCCTGCACGTCGTAGTAGCGGGGGATAAGGTCGACGAGAGTAGACTTTCCGCCGCCGCTCTGACCTACGAGAGCCACGGTCTTTCCCTTCTCAATCGTCAGGTTGATGTCTCTGAGCACCCACTGTTCGCCATATCTGAACGACACGTGGCGGAACTCTATAGTATGGTTGAAACTGCTGATGTGCTCAGGACTTGTTTTTTGCTTGATGTCGTTTTCGGCAAGCAGAATCTTGTCTACACGTTCCATCGAGGCGAGCCCCTTAGGGATATTGTAGCCAGCCTTTGAGAAATCCTTCAGAGGATTGATGATGCTGTATAGGATAACGAGATAGTAGATGAACGTAGGACCGGAGAGCACCTGCTGGTTGAGCACCAGTATGCCGCCGAACCACAACACTATGATAATCATCACCGTACCGAGGAATTCGCTCATCGGATGCGCCATCTGCTGACGGGTGTTTACTTTCAATATTTGGTTTCTGTAGCCCGAGTTAATCTTGTCAAACCGCCTGTTCATCTTCTCCTCAGCACAGAAAGCCTTGATAATACGCAGTCCGCCGAGCGTCTCCTCTACCTGACTCATCGTGTCGCTCCACAGAGCCTGAGCCTCCTTTGATTTGCGCTTCAGCTTTCTGCCCACCTTTCCCATAATCCATCCCATAACGGGTACGAAGAGCAGGGTGAAGAGCGTGAGCTGCCAGCTGATGAAGAGCAGCGTGGCGAAATAGGCAATAATAAGAATAGGATTCTTGAAGAGCATGTCGAGCGAACTCATAATGGAGTTCTCTATCTCCTGCACGTCGCCGCTCATGCGGGCAATGATGTCGCCCTTGCGCTCCTCCGAGAAGAAGCCCAACGGCAGCGAAGTAATCTTCTGGTAGAGCTGGTTGCGGATGTCGCGCACGATACCCGTACGAATAGGGATTACCGTGGCAGAAGAGAAGAAATACGCCCCCGTCTTCAAGAAAGTCATAACGGTGAGGAAGAGCCCCAAGACGAGCAGCGTCGTAGTAGGACCGATATCGCCGATGAGCCAGTTCACGTAGTAGTTCATGTTGTTAGAGGCAACCTCCTTCATATTGTCCCAGTCCCACGGCATCAGTCGGGTCACGGCCACAGCCTTCTCCGTCTTGAAGATAATCTGCAAGATAGGTATTATTGCCGCAAAGGAGAATATGTTGAGCACAGCCGACAGGATGTTGAACACGACAGTCAGCACGAG
>CALBGD010000125.1 GCA_937893735.1 uncultured Clostridia bacterium
CGGTGAGACCGGCGCCGGAAAAAGCGTCATAATCGGCGGAATAAACGCAGTGCTCGGCGGCAGGACAACCAAGGATATCGTCCGCAGCGGCGCGCCGAAGGCGGTAATTTCCGCGCTGTTTGACGATATTTCAGAGCGCGTCCGCAGCAAGCTGGCGGAGCTTGGATTCTCTGCGGAGGACGGCGAGCTGGTGCTCATGCGTGAGATAACCTCAGACGGAAGAAGCAGCGCCCGGATAAACGGCAGAGCGGCCACCGCAGCCATGCTGCGCGAGGTCGGAGAGCTGCTGGTGGATATCCATGGGCAGCACGAAAACCGTATCCTGATGAACACCGACAATCAGCGGCAGATCCTTGACAGCTACGCGGGAATATCTCAGGAGCTGGAAGAATACCGCGGGGAATTCCGCAGGTTTTCGAAGCTTTCCCGCCGCCTGAAAGAAATGCGCGAGGAGAATAACACCCGCGAAATGCGCATGGCGCAGCTCTCCGCGATATGCGAGGAGCTCGAGGAGCTCGGGCTTGATTACGGCGAAGGCGACCGCCTTGAAGAGGAGCTCCACAGGATACGCAGCACCGCCCAGATCCAGGGAGCGCTGCTCACTGCGAACAATATGCTCAATGGCGAGGAAAATCCCGGGGCGATAGACCTTGTGCGCCAGTCCATGAATGCGTTCGCGCAGGCGGGGGCGGTGCTCCCGGAGGCGGACGCGCTCTACAAGCGGCTGGAGGAGATACTCCCGGAGCTGGAGGACATCAGCAGCGAGGCGGCTTCAATGGCGTTCAGCTCAGACGACAGCGAGGAGCGGGAGGCGGATATCGCGGACAGGGTATCCGCGATGAAGCACGCCTGCCGCAAATACAACATGGACGCAGACCAGCTTGTTGACTATCTGGAGGAATGCCGCCGGGAAATGGCTCAGCTCACCGGGCTTGACGGGGATATCGAGAAGCTCACACAAGAGCGCCACGAGCTTGCCGGGAAAGTCAAGGGCATGGCAGAGGAAATAAGCGAGAAGCGGAAAGTGGCTTCCGAGAAGCTTTCAGCGGACATCTGCGAGGTGCTGCGATTCCTGAATATGCCGAATGTCACGCTGAAATTTGACGTTCGCCCGGAAAAGATAACAATAAACGGCATGGACGAGGTGGAGATACTTATTTCCGCGAATGCCGGCGAGGAGATGAAGCCGCTCAACAAGACCGCCAGCGGCGGCGAGCTTTCCCGGGTAATGCTGGCGATAAAGAGCGTGATGGCGGAGGGCGACGACATTCCCACCATGATTTTTGACGAGGTAGACGCGGGAATAAGCGGAAGGACAGCCGCAAAGGTCGGCATAAAGCTCGCCCAGACTGCGGAGAAACGTCAGGTGCTGTGCATAACCCATCTTGCGCAGATAGCGGCGCTGGCGCAGACGCATATGCTGATAGAAAAGCAGACTGAGAATTCCCGCACCTACACGCGGATATTCCCGCTGGACCACGAGGGCAGAAAGCAGGAGCTTGCCCGCATAATGGACGGAGGTCTTACCGAAAGCGGACTCAAAGCCGCCGAGGAAATGCTCAGCAGAAAGGCGGAAGAATGAACGTCTGGTATATGCTGTTGATCTACGCCGGGGCGATACTGCTGGCGCTTGTTTTTCTGGCGGTTTCTGTCGCTGCGACGATGAACGCAGTCGTAAAGCAGAAAACAGTCGGAAAGCGGCTTGCGCTCCTTATTGCGGCGGTCCTGCTTGCGGGCGTTGTGCTTCTGTTCACTTCCTCGCACAAGACCTACTACCGCTTCAATGACTGGCTGATAAAGAGCGGCACCGCTTCCGAGGCCATCGAGCGCTTCGGTGAGCCGGATATCGGCACATACGCCGAGGGAAAGCCCGGCAGGATAGGCTACTATATCTACACGGACGATGGTCCGATAATGCCAGACCATCTGGAGCATTTCTATTTCATTGCTTTTGACGAGCAGGGAAAAGTGACCGAGGTGAGCGACAGCGTTCGTCCCGGCGGCTGACGGAGGGCGTCTCATGAAAAAGTCCGTATCTAAGCAGGTCATGGAAAAGGGCACACTGCTGTTTCTGGCGCTGTCAGTGATATGTCTGACAGGCTGGCTGATACTTGGGTACGGCGTGCTGCTTACGCTGTTTATAACGTTTGCAACGTTCCTGTATCATCTGGCAATACGGCTGGCGGTCGGAGGAATACTGAACAAGCTAACGGCGGGCGGCGTGGATTACAAATCGGCGTGGTTCAGGCAGAGCCGCTTTGAAGCGGTGCTGTACCGAATGCTGAAAGTGCACAAATGGAAACTGAAGCTTCCCACATACGTCCCGGAAAATTTCTCGCTTAAAGAGAACACTCCGGAGCAGGTGGCTTCAAATATGTGCTGCGCTGAGTTTGTTCATGAGATAAATGTCGCAGTGAGCTTTGTCCCGGTGATTCTTAGCATAGTAATTCCGGCTCTCCGCGATACCATCATAGTATTCGTGCTGACGTCCGTGGCTGCGGCATTGTTTGACCTGCTGTTCGTAATTATTCAGAGGTACAACCGTCCGAGAATTTTGCAAATGGCGGAGCGCAGGAACAAGGTCAGGACCGGTTGAATAATCGGAATGTGAAAGGTCAGAATACAGTTATCGGTAATTTGAAAGGAAGTATCATCATGAAGCAGCAGATAACAGATTTCATATATTCCCATCGTGAGGACATGATGGAGATAATAAAGCAGCTTGTGGAGATCCCCAGCGTAAAGGGAACTCCGGAGCCGGGCGCTCCCTTTGGGGCGGAACCGCGCAGGGCTCTTGACAAAATGCTGGAGATATGCCGCAGGTACGGATTTGTCACCGGCTGCCATGACGACGTCATGGGAACCGCAGATTATGACCCCGCCGGAAAAATCGGGCTGGGAATACTCTGCCATCTGGACGTTGTACCGGCAGAGCCGCGCAACTGGAGCTATCCTCCGTTCCAGCTCACCCGGCGAGAGGGTAAGCTCTTTGGCAGGGGAGTGATAGACGACAAGGGACCGTGCGCCGCAGCGCTGTGCGCACTCTGGTGCGTTAAGGAACTGGGACTTCCGCTGAAAAAGGGAGTAAGGCTGCTTTTCGGCACAGATGAAGAGAACGGCTCCGAGGACCTTGAAATCTACCGCCGCGGGAACAAGCTCCCGCCGATGGTGTTTACCCCGGACGGAAGCTTCCCGGTCATAAATATCGAAAAGGGAATGATACGCGCGGATATCTGCGGTGAGTACGTCCCCGGCTCGGTGCTGAGCTTCACAGGCGGAAGCATTCCGAATGCAGTTCCTGACAAGGCAGAGGCGGTAATCAGCGGCATTTCCTACGAGGAGATCCGAGCTGTGATTCCGCTGAATACCACCGGAGCCGTCCTTACTTTAGACCGCAGCCCAGACGGCACAGTAACGCTTCATTGCTCCGGAAGATCCGCGCACGCTTCCACTCCGCAGACTGGAATAAACGCGGTGACAGCGCTTATTTCCGTTCTCAACAAGCTTCCGCTTGCTGACGGAGAACAGCGTGAGATATTCCGCGGACTTGAAAGAATGTTCCCGTTCGGCGAGACCGACGGACGCTCCGCCGCACTGAAAATTGAGGACAAGGAATCCGGCGCACTTACGCTTACGTTCAGCAAGTTCGCGATGAATGACGGAAAAATCAGCGGCTGCATAGATATCCGCTATCCGGTGAGCGCACAGCTCAGCGATGTTGTGGAGCGGCTTTCTGCGGCTCTCGAAAGCGCGGGCGTCCACTACGGAAAGAACATGGAGGAAGAACCGCACTGCGTGCCCGAGGACAGCGAGTTCGTGCAGAAGCTTCTCAGAGTTTACAGCGAGGTCGAGGGCGAGCCGGGGCGCTGCATAGCGATAGGCGGAGGAACCTACGTCCACACTGTTGAGGGCGGTGTTGCATTCGGCGTTGAGCGCGGGGATACCGACTATCATATGCATGGCAACGATGAGTTCATAACCGAGGACGAGCTCCTGCGGGACGCAGTTTTGTTTGCCTGCGCGATAGCAGATATATGCGGCTAAAAGGCTGTCGGGAAGTCTGAAAAATGGAGCGGCTCATCACCGCTCCGTTTTGTTATTCTGCCGGCATTTTCCTGATACCGAACATGGCTCTGAGTATCCCGGCGAACAGTTTCGGACTTTTCAGCACAACGATTTTCATTATGTAGCTCCTTTCACAGTTTAAGCAGGAAGATCCCAATTACGATCAGCAGGAATGCCACCACGAACAGCAGCACCTTCAGCGAGAAGAACGAAATGCACATTACAGCGCCGAGAAACGCCGCGACCGCCAGTACTATGCCGAAGCCGCAGTTCTTACGGCGCTTTCTGTTTTTTCTCACGCTGACACCCCCGATCTCTTTCCTGCCCTACTATATTCCCCGGGGAGTGATAAGGTTACAGATTTATTTCAAATTTCCCTGAATAGTTACGATGAGGTTACAATATAATTACAGTTATGTCATAATTGTTGACTTTTAACTCTCCCTATGCTATACTGAGTTACAGAAAAAGAACGAGCGGCAGCGGCTGAAATTCCTAGGGTTATGCCGTCCAAGCCTTGATATAGATGTAGTGTCCCTCAGGCGTATTATACCTGAGGGACATTTTGCACAAATAAAACGGCTAAATTTTGTTAATTCAGCTAATTTACAAAATGATCAAAATTACTTAAAATATAAGTATGGATAAAATTATGATTTCCAAGCTGAAAGGATATAAATATGACTAAAAAAGCTGTGACCATGAGCGATATTGCCAAGGAAATGAACGTCAGCACCGTTACTGTTTCCAAGGCGCTCGGCGACCGCGACGGCGTAAGCGCGGAGCTCCGCGACCGTATCAAGCGCAAGGCTACGGAGATGGGCTACCGTGTTCATGCGGGCACCCACGGTGCCAAGGACGGTCTGACCTACAACATAGGCATTATCGTTGCCAAGCACTTTATCAGCGACGCAAGCTCATTTTACTGGATAGTTTACCGTTATATCGTGGAGCTCCTCCAGAAGCAGAATTACTACGGAATGCTGGAGGTAGTCAGCGATAAGGATATAAACGGCGTTCCGGAGGAAGTGCCGAATTCCGTGCTCGATCACAAGGTAGACGGACTTATCGTGCTTGGTCAGCTTTCAGAATCATACATCGACAGCCTTATGAGCCATGAGCTTCCCACGGTTTTCCTTGATTTCTACGGAAGCCGCGAGGACGCTGACGCTGTGCTCTCTGACAGCTTCTATGGGGCATATATGCTCACCAGCCACCTTATCGAAAACGGACACCGCCGCATAGGATTCCTCGGCAGCATAAGCTCTACAAGCAGCATTCAGGACAGATATCTTGGCTATTACAAGGCTCTTCTGGAGAACCGAATACCGCTCCGTCAGGATTGGGTCATCGGCGACCGCTCAAACGAGAGTGACATATTCCCGGAGTTCAAGCTTCCCGCTGATATGCCTACCGCATTTGTGTGCAACTGCGATGAATCCGCATACAAGCTGGTAAATCAGCTTAAAGCGGCAGGTTATTCTATTCCTGATGATATCTCAGTGGTCGGTTATGATAACCATATTTATTCCACGATATGCACCCCGAGGCTTACGACCATCGACGTCAACAGCCATGTAATGAGCGCGGAGGCAGTCGAGATAATCCTCCACAAGATACGCGATGTGAACTACCGCCGCGGAAGAACCCTCGTTACCGGAAAGCTCGTCCGCCGCGAGAGCGTAAAGAACCTCAATGCCTGAAAAAAATCTCTCCACTGGATTCCCAATGGAGAGATTTTTTTACTTATTAAGCTGTTCAGTGTTGATATCCCTGCCGAATATGTGCAATACTCCGTCATTGACCGAGTACAGAACGCCTTTCCGGCTGCCGTCCGGCTGTTCAAGGGCAAATACAGTCTGATTCCCGAAGCAGAGCGCGAGGTAATCCGTGACCGCAGTTCCGAGCCATATTCCGTATATCGCGGAAAGCGCGAGCACTATTCCGGCAACGAGCCTTTTAATATTATGCTTTGGCCGGAATCCTCCCGACCATTGACCGAGAATTTTACGGAGAAGCTTTGACAGCGCCGTAAGCACCAGTATTGCACTGGGGATAAGACCCGCCATGCAGAGCCACTCCTGCCATGTCAGATTGACAATATAGAACAGCGGGCTGATTATCCAGCAGGCAAAGCAGAACGCCGCGCCGACCACGATAAGCA